>JAKDLC010000158.1 GCA_030453055.1 Nitrosospira sp. | reverse complement strand
AAAGTTTCTGCAAGAATAGCGAGGAAGAATAACGCTGTTTTTGTCCGCAAAGACTTTGAAGATTTAGGCGGATACGACCAAATTGGCCGCATCCTGCGCCAGCTTGCGACTGCCGGAAAACTCGTCAGGATTGGATATGGCCTCTATGCCAAGGCCAAACGCTCTACCCTGACGGGAACTGTGGTACCTATTCTTCCCCTGCCCACCTTGGCTAAGGAAGCTTTGGGGCGCTTGGGCGTTGAGATTGGCACTTCACAATTAGAAAAAAATTATAATGCAAGCATAACGACTCAGGTTCCTACTGGCCGCAAAATCGCCATCAAAGGGCGGGTGAGCCGGAAGATCGGATATAACGGAGCCTATGCGAGTTATGAACGTGTGGCCCGATAAAGATCTTCTCATCGAAGTTGCCACGCTGAAAGGCATGAAAGAATCTTTCGTGGAGAAAGATTGGAGCCGGTCAGGCCAAAATGACGAATGTGCTTTAACAGGAAGGACGTTCTTCTACTCCTGCATCAGTCGGAGGTAGTTCAGGAAGTTCCAATACCCACCGCTTCGGCACGGTGCTTTCCTTTCACCATGCCTCAGCGTCAATATAGAAATTATTGGCGGAGAGAGAGGGATTCGAACCCTCGATAAGCTTTTTGAGCCTATACTCCCTTAGCAGGGGAGCGCCTTCGACCACTCGGCCATCTCTCCAAAAAAGAGGCATTAGGATAGCGGTTTACCACCCTTCGGTCAAACAATGCGTCTCGGTGCTTGGGCACTGTTTCGCGTAGTTCAGGATACCTGGTCCAGTTCGAAAACCTTGTGCAACACCCGCACCGCGAGCTCCATGTATTTCTCGTCCACCACCACGGAAATCTTTATTTCGGAAGTGGAAATCATCTGGATGTTGATGCCTTCTTCCGCCAGGGCGCGAAACATTTTGCTGGCGATGCCGATGTGCGAGCGCATCCCCACACCGACCACCGACACCTTGGCTATTCGGTCCCCGCCGATCACGCCGCGTGCGCCGATATGGGGCTGCACCTGATTCTCGAGGATATGCATGGTTCTGGCAAACTCATTCCGGTGTACGGTGAATGAGAAATCTGTCAATCCATCGTGACCGACATTCTGGATGATCATATCCACGTCGATATTGGCGTCGGCCACCGGGCCCAGGATTTGATAAGCAATGCCGGGGTGATCCGGCACGCCGAGCACAGTAATCTTCGCCTCGTCACGGTTGAATGCTATACCCGAAATAATCGCGCGTTCCATGTTTTCGCCTTCCTCGAAAGTAATCAGGGTGCCTTCGCCCTCTTCATTGAAACTGGACAACACCCGCAACCTGACCTTATATTTACCGGCAAATTCGACTGCGCGAATTTGCAGCACCTTGGAACCGAGGCTCGCCATTTCGAGCATTTCCTCAAACGTAACGGTCTTGAGTTTTCGGGCTTCAGGCACGATACGCGGGTCAGTCGTGTAAATACCCTCCACATCGGTGTAAATCTGGCACTCTTCGGCCTTAAGCGCCGCCGCTAACGCGACACCGGTCGTGTCAGACCCGCCGCGGCCCAGTGTGGTGATATTGCCCGTTTCGTCCACTCCCTGGAACCCCGCCACTGCCACTACATACCCCGCATCAAGGTCGGCGCGTATTTTATTCTCATCGATTTCCAGTATGCGTGCTTTGGTGTGGGCGCTGTCGGTAAGTATCCTCACTTGCGCCCCGGTGTAGCTTTTTGCTTTGACACCGAGATCCATCAGCGCCATCGACAGCAGGGCAACAGAAACCTGCTCACCGGTCGACACCATGACATCCAGTTCACGCGGATGGGGATGGGCCTGAAATTCCCTGGCCAGCGCAATAAGACGATTGGTTTCTCCGCTCATGGCGGAAACCACGACCACTACCTGGTGGCCGCGAGACTGAAATTTTGCTATCCGGCGTGCAACGTTTTTAATACGTTCGGTGCTGCCAACCGATGTACCGCCATATTTTTGGATGATGAGTGTCACGCTTATCGACGCTTTTATATCGAAACCAAGGAACTCTGCCGCAAACCAAGGGGTCTCATATGCTCATATGTTGAATCAATTACGCCGCAAGATGCGGAGAACTTGATTGCGGAAGAATGTCAATTTTAACCGAATACCGGAAAGATTACTAAGCATATGCAATAATGATAACCTGGAGCAATCACGATAAATGTTGAATAGATGCACTTAATGCTTGCATAGAACAAAAAAACAAATTAAATTTATGAATGTGCGATAATCTTTCAACATAACCTTGACATAACCCATACGATAACTTATTGAGAGCTGACTCATGAAACTCTTTGAAGAAATATCCAACCCACGTGAAATCCGCCGTAAGCTCGGACTGAATCAGCATGATTTCTGGAGCAAGGTCGGCGTAACGCAAAGTGGCGGCTCCCGTTATGAAAGCGGGCGAAATATGCCAAGACCGGTAAGAGAACTTGTACGGCTTGTGCATGTCGAGCACATCGACCTGACCAAGATCAAAAAAGATGATCTGGCTGTGGCCGCAATGCTGAAAAGCCAGGATCCTGATCTGTACAAGAGTCTGAAGAAAACCGCCAAGTCGAAATAATCCCGGCGAACCACCCCAACGACTGTTGATCCCGTCTCGCGAATATCATCTGGCGGGACCAAGTCCGACTGTCAAGGGGTGAGCTTGACAGCGAGGCCGAGAGCCTGGATTTTCGCGCAAAATATCTCCATCCAGTCCCGGTCGATTTTTGTCAGCCGCGGCGCTTCCGGCTGCATGGAGGGGCGCGCAAGCCCATATAGCAGGACGCCCCGCAGTGGTACGCCTTCCCGTAACAACTCTTCTATAAAATTCAGATAAGCGTCTGTTTCCACGGGAGCGGGCGGCGTGCCGTCGGTTTGAAACACGCAGGTTTGCAGCCAGGTGGGGCACAGCAATGCGGCTAGTTGCAGGTTTTCGCGCACCCGCTTCACGTTCATTCGTGTATTATTGATGCGCTGCCTCCCCTCGCGCGTGACGCTGTCCAGCTTGAACCAGATCTCCCCGTTAAGCCCCGCCATTCGACGCAACCCTGCCCGCACGCCAGGCCGGTCGATCAGACTGCCATTGGTGATCAATACCAGTTTGAGCGCCTCAGGCAAATCGTAATCGCGCTTTACTTGCCCAATCAATTCGATCACCTGCTCGAATTCCCTGGCGCTGGTGGGCTCGCCATTGCCCGATAAGGCGATGTCATTGATGCGCCTTGCTTCGGGAGGCGCCTGTGTCCGCATAAAGTCACCATGCAGAATTTCATGAAGAAACGTGCGCAGTTCCATTTCAAGCTTGACCAGATCAATCACCGGCGCCGTACCGCGCTTGAGTTCGGGGACCTGGCAATAAATGCAACGCCAGTTGCAAGCATTGTTGGGATTGAGATTGACGCCCACCGACACGCCTCCCGCGCGACGCGACACGACCGGATAGATGTAGGTCATCCCCGCACTGTCGCGGCTGTGATCGGCAACATTCAATAGTTTAGGGGTGTGCTGCAATGCTACAATCCGCATAATGTTAATCACCCGCAGGCTGGAATTCGACGCCGGCCACCGCATACCTTCCCACAATAGCCAATGCCGCCACCTGCATGGTCATCGTTACGCCGTTGAAATCACCTTGTCTGGCGACATTATCACTGAGACAGGCGCCGCCGAGCAAGGAATGGTGATGGATTATTCAGAAGTGAAGCGCATTGCCTGTACCGCGCTGGTAGACGAATGGGATCACGCCTTCCTGGTGTACTCGAAAGACATGGTGGTATTGCAATTTCTTCGATCTCTCGAGGACCACAAAACGGTGGTGCTGGAGGTCCCGCCAACGGCGGAAAATCTCGCGCTCATCGCATTCCGCATCCTTGACGCCGCCTATCAGGACACCTATGGCAACCACCTCAGGCTGGAGCAGGTGCGTTTGTTCGAAACGCCCAATTGCTGGGCGGATGCAGTGCGGGGCAGAGTTTGAAAATGGTTCGCAGTTTAATATTTATTCGTTGTTTTCCGCTATTTTTTTGTTAACATCATAGCAAAATCCAACAAAAGCGAGAATTTCTCAATGTTAAATCAGCCCATTCCCGATTTCGAGCTTCCTTCCACCGGCAATAAGGTATTCCGTTTATCAGAAGCCTCCGGGAAAAAGAACCTGGTCATTTATTTTTACCCCAAAGACGACACGCCAGGCTGTACCACCGAGGGCCAGCAGTTCCGCGACGCTTACACCGAATTCGCCGGACTCGACTGCGAGATTGTGGGCGTCTCGCGGGACAGCATCAAGTCGCACGAGAACTTCAGGAAAAAGATGAATTTTCCCTTCGAGCTTTTGAGCGACACGGACGAAACCGCCTGCAAGCTGTTTGGCGTCATCAAGATGAAAAACATGTACGGCAAGCAGGTTCGCGGCATCGAGCGCAGTACCTTTGTGCTGGACGCGAAGGGGATATTGCGGAGGGAATGGCGGGGCGTCAAGGTCCCCGACCATGTCAAGGAAGTGCTGGAGTTCGTAAAAACCTTGCCCAGAGAGGAGTCATGAGTTCCAGAAAATCGGCTTCTCCCATTACGGCCGTCACTCGTTTGCGGGCCAACCCCAAATTATTTGTACTCGACAGCAATGTGCTGATGCATGACCCCACCAGCCTGTTCCATTTCCAGGAACACGATATTTATATTCCCATGGTGACTCTTGAAGAGCTCGACAATAATAAGAAAGGAATGTCGGAAGTGGCTCGCAATGCCCGTCAGACAAGCCGCTTTCTGGATGAGATCGTTAGCAGCGCGGTAGCCGATATAGACGAGGGCATTTCGCTGGAATTGCATGGCACCAAGAATGCAACCGGGCGGCTCTTCCTCCAGACCCAGGCGATCAGTAGCGTCCTGCCCGTGAGGCTGGCCAGCGGCAGCGCCGATAACCAGATAATCGGCGTGGTAAAGTTTCTGCACGAGACCTGCCTGAATCGCAGCGTCGCGCTGGTTTCCAAAGACATTAACATGCGTATCAAGGCGCGCGCGCTCGGGCTGGCGGCAGAGGACTATTTCAATGATAAGGTCCTGGAAGACACGGACCTCCTCTTTTCGGGCATGCAGGAACTACCGGTTGATTTCTGGGACAATCACAGCAAGGAAATGGAGTCGTGGCAGCAATCCGGGCACACCTTTTATCGCGTGAGCGGCCCGCTGTGCACGAATTTTCTGGTCAATCAGTTTGTTTATCTGGAACACGACAAGCCATTCTACGCACAAGTCAAGGAACGCAGTGGCAAGACCGCGGTTTTGCAGACCCTCAAGGATTACACACACCAGAAAAACAATGTGTGGGGTATCACCGCGCGCAATCGCGAGCAGAATTTTGCGCTCAATCTGCTGATGAGCCCGGAAATTGATTTTGTCACGCTATTGGGGCAGGCGGGTACCGGTAAAACGTTGCTTACGCTGGCCGCCGGCCTGATGCAGACGCTCGAATACAAGGTTTATTCGGAAATCATCATGACCCGCGTCACCGTGCCGGTGGGTGAGGATATCGGCTTTCTGCCCGGCACCGAAGAAGAAAAAATGACGCCGTGGATGGGCGCGCTGGAAGACAATCTGGATGTAC
>JAKDLC010000157.1 GCA_030453055.1 Nitrosospira sp. | reverse complement strand
CTTGCGCACGATTCGCACCTTGACCGACGCCGGCATTCCGGTCGGCGTCAGTATAGCGCCGGTGATTCCTTTCATTACCGAGCCCGATCTGGAGCGGGTCATGGCGGCAGCAGTGGAAGCCGGGGCCATCAATGCGAGTTACGTCGTGCTGCGCCTGCCCTGGGAAGTCAGTCCGCTATTCCGGCAATGGCTGGAAACGCACTTTCCCGATCGGGCGCAGCGCGTCATGAACCGGGTGAAAGATATGCGCGGCGGCAAGGACTACGACGCCACCTTCGGCAAACGCATGCACGGAGAAGGCGTATGGGCCGACATGATCCGCCAGCGCTTTGAAAAAGCAGCCGCGCGTCTCGGCATCGATGTGCGCTCAGGCCGGTTCAAGGGTCTCGATACCTCGCGTTTTCGTTCCCCTGCAATGACTGCAATGGCGGCGCCAGGCGGCAGGCCGACTTCCGCTCCCTCAGATGCGGAAAATAATAAAGCGAAAAACCCAAGTAGACAGTTCGAGCTGTTTTAGCGGCTATGCCGCTTTCCAGGCTGCCCACGCATCCAGGGTTTTTACGGCTGTGTTCCATCGTCGGATTACGCTTTCGCTAGTCCGACCTACAAAAACTTCGTCATTCTCGCGAAAGCGGGAATCCAGGCGCTGACGGGAACAGGCCGTCATCCTGCGACGGGTGAATTCGGGCAACCGGAAACCCATGGATTCCCGCTTTCGCGGGAATGACCAGGTAAAAAGGGAAGTAGACGTAGGGCAATGTGCCTGCATAAAGAAAAAAATCAAAAATATCGTTGACAGCGAACAGAGTATCTACAAAAACTTCGTCATTCCTGAAAGTAGCCGATAGACTCAAGATGCAGATTCATTCTCAGCTTCCAGCCGCTTCCACAAACACTTGCCTTTGCTTTCCCGCTCAATCGTTTCCAGTTGTTGTGCGTGAGCCGCTAGTTCCTCCACGCTGGCAGGCAATACTATCAACTGCAAGTCACCCAGGCTCGCGACCGTGTCGAGTGCGGGCGAGGCTTCCAGCTCCATCAACAGGCTGTCCTGTCCCCGCGTCATGGCAAGATAGACTTCCGACAGCAATTCCGCGTCCAGCAGCGCTCCGTGCAACGTGCGCCTGGAATTGTCCACCTCATAGCGCTCGCACAGGACATCCAGATTGTTTCTTTTGCCGGGATGCAACTCTTTGGCCATTTTCAAGGTATCGGTGACCGAATGGCAATATTCGCTCAGCGGCTGCAACTCGGCCAGTCCAAGCTCATGATCGAGAAACGCCACGTCAAAGGTCGCGTTGTGCATAATGAGCTCCGCGCCATCAAGAAAGTCCAGCAACTCATGCACGACGTCGCGGAATTTCGGTTTGTCCTGGAGGAATTCCGTAGTCAAGCCATGAACCTGCAATGCGCCCTCCTCGCTCTCCCGCTCGGGATTGACGTAACGGTGAAAGCGGCGGCCCGTCAGCCTTCGGCTCAGCATTTCCACCGCTGCAATTTCAATGATCCGGTGGCCAAGCCGAGGTTCCAGGCCGGTCGTTTCTGTATCGATAAAAATTTGGCGCATGGATTTATGTTCCTATTTCAAAACCAGGTTTTTGAAGGCTTCGGTCGATAAAATCTCTCAACTTCGCTTATTTGCGTGTAACTTTAGGTATCATGCACCATCTTCGGATTCAGAGTAAACGAACCTATTGCACGGCAAGAACGGAAATATGCCCGACCTCGCCTGGATTAGCGCGGGGACGAATCATGATTTCCACGTCCTGATCAAGCACTGTCAGGAACTCCATCAGTCGTTCGACAGAAAAATTATCGAGTCGATAGTTTTTCAGGGCCGAAACCTTGGGCTGTGGAATACCTAGCAATGCCGCAGATTCGCGCTGTTTCAGCTTGCGGTCTTTCAGCAGTCCATTAACCGCCAGGGCCAGCCGCGTTTTAATTTGCCGTTCGGCAGCATCCGCATAGCCCAAGTCGGCAAAAACGTTAGTGGTTCCGTGGATGATTTCGCTCATGGCATTCCTCTGTTTTCATAGTCCGCCTGGGCGCGCTTAAGGCGTTCGGCGATAAGTTTTACATCTTCCTGCGGCGTTTTGATTCCCGATTTTGATTTCTTCTGAAACGCATGCAGGACATACACAGCCCCGGCGAAGCGTACGGTATAGACAGCACGATAAGTATTGCCTCGTTGATCATCGACAATCTCGAAGACGCCGGGTCCCTCTCCTTTCCAAGGCTTAGCTTTGGGATGCTTCGCGCCAAGTTGAACCAAGCCCAAGGCATAACCGATGTCGTTCTGCACCTCGTCGGGGAAGGTCTGGTAGTCCTTTTTAGCCGAGGCGACCCAATGCAGAGGTTTTTCACGAGGCATGCCAAACATAAATATACCAAGACAGGAATAAATAGTCAACCGCTGATGCAGGCGCTCATAGTAATCGCAGCACGGATCAGCATTTCTGCCCGCCAGTCGCAATGCATCCATTCAGCACTTGCATCAGCTTTTTGAATTCGGGATCCTCGCTGAGTATCTGGCGTCCGACCGTCCGCAGCTTATCTACGGTTTCTCTGGGCAGCTCCAGGCTGGTTGGAAGGTTTTTGAACCAATTTCGCTCGCTGGGGGCTTCGATGTATTCGAACGCCACCTCGATCGGAAAGAATTCGATCTGGTGAGGCGCCGGAATATCCAACGCACATTCCGCACCCTTGGTGAGGGCCAACGCCTTGCATTCCGATATCAGGCGCATGGGTTCGTTGAACTCATTCACGGTCTTGCGGAAGATTTCGAGCGTATCAAACGAATAGTTACCCATGGGAACGTCGACTGCCGCAGTCAGGGTATCCACGAGCCCGGGAACGTCGGGCGTCTTGTCGCGATGGACGGTCGGGTTGGTACCGGCATTCACCACAATCACCACCAGCTTGTCCACTGCCTCGAGGTTTATCCGGCTGAGTACACTCCAGGAATTATCCACGCTCATAATCGCCGTGAGGGGCTCTCGCAGCCCGATATTGTCCGCGACGCCGCCGTCGATCAGGTGGATGTAGCTGCGCGGCGCCTGTTCCGTATCGGTATACGATAGCCTGTTCTGCGCGCGCGCCGTCCGGCGCACATCGACACGGGACTTGCGATCCTTGAGCGCGAGATTTACCCAGTCCGGCTGCTGGTAACCACACTTGCCGGCGTAGTTCTTGAAAGTGAGAGGGGTCAGTCCTCCCGGATACGCTGATGATGCGGCTGCCGCCCGCCCCAATGAAACTCCCGACAGGTCCGAACACAGGAGATCAAACCGGTCCTGAATAAAGGGAAATTGCGTTCCGGTCGTCATATCCGTGGCATTCAGGATCACGAAGGGGCGCTGACCGCGCGCAATCACATCTGCGTACGTTCCCGCCCCGAAAACCTCGCGATCGTAAAACTCGGCCGCCAGGTCGCCGCGCCCGAAGCTCGGTCCCGCCAGCTTCAGCAAGCCGGCCGGCGTCAAAGCGGAACTGAGCAGCGCTGACTGGATGGGTTTATAGAGGAACCCGCTCGGGAATTCGTCGAAGATCCGCGATCCGTACAACGCATAGTAGGCGGCAGGAAAACTGCCGCCGGATATCGACGAAATCACGTCGATCTCGTCCAGCAGCGATATCCTCCGGTTTTCCCACTGGATTCTGGTGTCGCGCAGGGCCTCGAGCACCCCATAAGATAATGCGGCCGCCCGAGTACCGCCCCCCGAGAAAACCAGAATGACAAACAGCTTGTCGCTATGGCTTTCCTGCTCCAGTTTGTCAAAACGGTAGCCGGCGGAGGGGTCGTACTTGGCCAGCGGCGGATTTACCTGGAACGAACCACATGCGGTCAACAATAAAGCCCCGATAATGACCGTGACGCGTGCGGTAATTCGCATGTTCATCCCTGCTGCTTTTCGACAAAGTCGATTTTCTGGGGACGCAGCGCATTCGTTCCCTCAACAACAACTTCTAAAAAAACGGGATCGCAGTCCGCCGGGGGCTCGTCCGAAGGCCCAAGGGAAAATCTGTGAGTACCCGCTCCCAACCGAAAGACTTGATTGGTATGACAAGCCAGCTTGTCATTGACGTATACGGGCCGCTTGACTGGATAGGTGACTATTACATATTCCATGCGTTCATTCCTCCTAGCGTAATCAGTGCCCAATAAATGGATCCGATTATGGTAGGGCGTAATAAGCGAAGCGCACGGTATAGACAGCACGATAAGTATCGCCTCGCTTGCTAATCCGGCCTCAAATCCTCCAATACCGATTGCGCCCCGCGGTTGGCAAGCCGGTCCGCCTGTTCGTTGCCATCGTGACCGGAATGCCCGCGCACCCAGAGCCATTCGATTCGATGGCGCTGCGCCAGTCGATCGAGCTCTTTCCACAGATCGTCGTTTTTTACGGGTTTCTTGTCGGCGGTGCGCCAATCGCGCTTTTTCCAGGCATGAATCCATTCGCTGATACCCTTCTGCACATATCGGGAATCGGTGTGCAGCCGCACTTCGCAGGGCTGCGTCAGAGCTTCCAGCGCGCGGATTACCGCAAGCAGTTCCATGCGGTTGTTGGTTGTCAGCTTCTCGCCACCGCACAATTCCCGCGTGTGGCCGTTGTATTGCAACAGCGCGCCCCAGCCGCCTATGCCCGGATTACCCTTGCAGGCTCCGTCGGTAAATATTTCCACCGCTCCGGCGCGCTTGGCTTTCACCCTTCTTTCACCCGTTATTCCCGGCCTTGCGCTGTCGTTTTTGCTGTAATCCTGCTGCGGGCGGCCCGCCGCGGCTCTTTTCCGGAGCGGCTGCCACCGAGCTTTTGCGCAATCGGAGCCATGCCTTTTCTGGCGGCGCGCACTGCCTTCCACTCGGGCTTGATGACGCGCATGCCATGCACGCGCTTGACCGCCGTCAGGAAGTATATACCGCCGGAAAACGGCCACCAGCGGTCGCCCAGCGCCTCCATGAAGCTGAACCGCTGCAACCATTTTTCCTGTCTGAATGGGGGCGCATAGCAGCAAAGTCGATCTTTCGTAATTTCGAAATCCAGTAATGTCAGCCAGTCCTTGAGCCGTGGCAATGAGATGAAGTTACCGCGCCAGGGAAAACGCTCCTCCATCGAGCCGAAAAATCCCCGCACACCCCACAGGCTGCGAGGGTTAAAGCCACAGACGATTACGTGACCCTCGGGCATCAGAACCCGCTGTACCTCGCGCAGAATCTGGTGTGGATTGGCGCTGAATTCGAGCACATGAGGCAGTAGTACCAGATCTACGCTGTTCGTTTCGATCGGCAGAAAGTCAGCAGCCGCCCGCAGCGCCGCGCCTTCCTCGATTGCCGCGCAAAACTGCAAGGGCATGCGATTGGCGCGCAGAAAATCATATTGCGGAAATCCGACCTGCATGGCATTGTAGCCGAACACATCCGCCACGGCCTGATCGAAATGGGCCTGCTCACGCTCCAGCAGATACTGGCCCAGAGGGGTTTCAAACCACGCCACCTTGTTTTTTGTCGGCATATATAATGTCAAATAATGTCAAAACAATGGAACGGATTTCAATTACGGACTACTATGACTAATAATCATTGCGCCATTATCCTAAATCCGGTAGTTGGACGGGGTGAAGTGTGCGGTTTTTGGGGTGCAG
>JAKDLC010000156.1 GCA_030453055.1 Nitrosospira sp. | reverse complement strand
GGACAAGGAGGTGCTTAATCTGAAATAGCGTTCGCTATCCGGCAGGTAGCCAACCTGCCGGGCAAAGTGTAGCCGACAGCCGTGGGGAAAAGGGGTCAGAGACAATTTGTAGTTGCGGCACAGGAAAAGGGGCAGACACGAATGGCACTTACTTAGCGTGCAATTATTTGCTTACAAACAAAAAATAGACAAACCCTGTAGGGTGGATAAGCCTAAGCGCATCCACCAACAAGCGATAGCGCAACGAAATTGGTGGATGCGCTCCGCTTATCCACCCTACAGGCAGCTGTTGCTTTCTGTTGCTGCATCAATGAATTATGCGTTAAGTAAGTGCCATTCGGGGCAGACACAATTATGGTGTGGTGCTTTTCTCAGTCGAGACAGGCCAATAGTGGTACGCTAGCATTAGCGAAACACGGTTTCTTTGCCAGCTCATGCCTGTTGTTCTGCGGTTAAACGGCTTCAAATTCTTTTTCTACTCTGACGAAGGCGAGCCATTGGAACCCGCCCACATTCATGTTTTCAAAGCTGGATCGGAAGCCAAGTTCTGGTTGGCGCCAAGCGTACAACTGGCACGCAACGATGGTTTTGATGCAAGAACGCTACGCAGAATATTCACCATGGTGGCTGAATATCGTAGCGTGCTTGAGGAGGCATGGCATGTCTACTTCTCCCAGACAGGTAACTTTTGATGACAACAGCTTCTGGGTTGAACTGAGTGATGGTCGGGTTATCGGCGTCCCGCTCGCGTGGTATCCGCGCTTGCTTGCTGCCGCCAGCGAACAACGCCTGGAGTACGAATTAAGCCCGCGAGGCATCCATTGGGATGCGATTGATGAGGATATTTCGGTCGAGGGCATTCTTGCAGGCCGCGGCGACCAGACTTCAGGCAAGCGCAAAGTGGCCTGACCTTATTCGGGGGCTTTGCGGTCAGGAAGAAGAGAAAAGTGGGACAGGGTCAGGTCTTGGTGCGCCAGGCAAAGCCTGAGCGCTTGGAATGATTAGGACAAGGAGGTGCTTAATCTGAAATAGCGTTCGCTATCCGGCAGGTAGCCAACCCTGCCGGGCAAAGTGTAGCCGACAGCCGGAAGCGAGTTCCCCGCGGTGTATTGGGTGACCAGCGCTGCGACGCCGGAACGAGCGAGTGTGCAGGCCGTGTGATTGAGTCCCGACATGACCGTGTCGCGGGAGCCGACGTTATCGAGACGACGGAAGGCAGCAGCATGATGACCGTTACAGGCGAGGTTATTGCGATCCGCCGGGATCGGAGAGCAGGGCATGCACATACAAGGATAGCTCAGGAACCCCCGCCTTCGCGGGGGCAGGCTCTGGGAGGCCCATCGTCTCCATCGACTCGTTTAATCGTGTCTGACCCCTTTTATCCCCGCCAATCAAGCGAATCGGTGCCTGGGAATCGCTTGGGCAGCGGGTGTTTCGGGTCATTCAGCAGCATCAGGCCCCAATAGGCCCAGGCTCTGTTCGAGAATAGTCCGGGTGGTGCGTTGCAGTAGGCCTTTTTCAGGTCGTCAGGAGTGAATTGTCGCTGGATTAGGGCAATATCATCGGCCGTTCCGCGTGCCATCACTTCCGCCAGGAAGCGATTGCCGTCGGCGAGCAAACGGGACGCCGGCGTATACCAATTGACGCGGCGGGCGATGTCTTCGAGCGGGTCGTGCATGACGGCCTTAACAATCGTTGCCTATGTGGCCGGACGCGGCGATTGTCGGCAGCTTGTCCACGGCGACGGATTTTACGGCCGCCAGCAAATCCGCCTCGACGGCTGGCGGCAACGGATCCTGAAGATCGGCGAAATAGCTCAGCGCCTGCAGGGTCATCATCGGGTTGTATTGCCGGCCATAAATGGCCTGGGCGCAGGCTATGCCCTGCGCTAGGTTGACGCCCGCGTCGTTGATGAGCGCGTGAATGTCGAGATAGTCCTTCGCCTCGCTACGTTGGGGGATCGTGGCGCATTTCATCCCGAACAGGTCACGCAGCGACGCCACGGCGATGAGGTTGCTGCCCACCCGGTCCGGCGGGTCGATCTGTGCGAGCCGCAAGTTGCCGAAAAAACTGACCTTAACGGTTTCCGCCACCGTTTCGACAGAGCAGCTCAGCGTATCTGGCTCTTGCTGGGTAATGGTTTGATTCTCAAGGTATGGAATCGTGCGAGCCAGTTCCAGGGGCGAAAATGCATGATGCGAGAAAAAATCAAAATCGACGCTCTCCCGGTGCCCTAGCCGTAAAGCAAGAGCCGTGCCACCATACAGAACAAAATGCTTCGGTGTGGCAGCCAAGCGGTTCCAGAGCAGCCGTTGCCCTCTCGGGAGTATGTGCAGTTCCGGCGACCACGTACGCATGGCGTATTTTACCATTTGCCAGCCTGTGGAAGGGGCTTTGGAGACGAAGGGGTCAAATCTAGTTTTATACGGAAAAGCGATTAGACACAAATGGCGCTTATTTAGCGTGAAATTATTTTCTGCTGTTGTATCAAATGGTTATGCGTTAAGTAAGTGTCATTCGAGTCCGACACGATTAATAAAGGTGGCCTGCCAGTTCGGGCGCTTATCAGCTAAAAAAATGATTCTGGAACGATTTTCGACCCGGCAGCCGATAAACCGTGAAGTCGCCATCCACGCTGGCGACATTTCGGGTTTTCAGCCGGGCACACAGGCACACGAGTGATGCATCGGCCAGATCGGCGGGCAGGTCAGCGTATTTTTCGAGCAGCGTTGTAATTTCCGGCAGATCACGAGCTGTTTCTCTGTCGATTGTCAACGCATTTTGCACCCAGTGCAGGAAATCAATTTGCGCCTGGGTCGAGAAGCCAAGAACGTGCGTAACCTCGGTTATGACCGCGATATTCGTCACCAGCGGCAGATGATTGTTCTTCAGGAACGAAAGCGCCTGTTGGTGGAAGTGGTCCGAGCGATCGAACAAAGCGATCAACGGCCCGCTGTCAACGACGATGCTTTGCATCAAGCTGCGCTTTTACGATGGCCTTGCGACGCTGACTGCGGGTGCGTTCGCCGCTACTGTGGCGGCCGAACACTTCCCGGCCCAGCTCATAAGGGGTGTTTTTTGGGGCAGGTTGATCGAGTTTCTCCTGAATGGCGCTGCGCACGAAATCGGACATGGGAATGCCGTGCTCGCGCAGACGCTGGCGCAATGCTGCTTCGGTTTTGTGGTCGAGGCGTACCGAGATGGGCATGATTGCATCGTACTACAATTATGTAATACACGGAGTGTAATGTCCTTTTGCCGGTACGTCAACGGAGGTGACAGCGGGGTTACGGGGTTACGGTGACATTGCGCCAGGCCAAGCCTGGAGGAGTAGGAAATGAAATAGGGGGTTACGGTGACAGGAGACCAAGGGTTACGGTGACAGGATACTAAACTCCCAAATTATTCTGGGCGCCTTGAGACAAGCGGCGGGCTGGTAGTCGCACTCAGGATCGCAGCATCAATCAAGGATCAGACTATCGAACGGCGCGAACAGCAAAACCCAGGCATCACGAGGGGATACAACACGCATGGCGCCTCGCGTACCGCAATCCAGAATATGGCGGTCGCCGGTCACGAACGCGTCCGCACTGGCGTCGCCAGCCGCCTTGACCAGACGGGCATCCGCATCGTCGATGGGCGTTTCGGCGTCCCTGATGCATTCTGCTTGTTGCCACAGCAGATTGAGATTCGCCAGCGCCTGTGCATGGCGGCTGAATTTGCGCCGCAATACTTCGTCTGCTTCGGCTTTGACGAGCTCGCTGGTCAGGGTGCCGTGATTGCCTTCGAACAAACGTGCCAGCAATTCCGCGCAGAGTCCGGGGAAAACAATGCCTGATAGCCAGACATTGGTATCAGGAAATACCGTCACGAGACGTCACGCAGAATATCCTCTTCGGTGAGCCATCCCATGGCACGGGCCTGCGGTTCCAGCTCTTCGTGCAACAGGCGCAGTGTTTCCCGCGCCATGCCGCTGCGCAGCAGTTGTCGGGCGACTTCGCTTTTGCTTTGATGACGCAAGGTGGCCAGTCGTTCCAGCTCACTGCCCAGCTTGCTGTCAAGCCGAATGGTAAGGCTGCTCATGATTGTTCCTTCACATGGCTACATGTAAGACATCATCTTACAGCATTGGTATGAAAAAAGAGCCAGACTCGATTACACGAAAAACTTGCTTGCGATTAGGATTACGGGGACACGATACATTACTCCCCAAACACCTGTCCCCGGTACGAATGGCGCATGGTTAACCCGCAATTCATTGAATAATGGAATGAATACGAATATTTGGCAGGATGGATAAGCGCAGCGCATCCATCATTTTCTTGCACAAACTCTTATTCGGTGGATGCGCTTACGCTTATCCATCCTGCATAAAACCGAAATTAATTATTTGTAACCCAATGATTATAGATTGACTAATCGCCGTTTGGGTGGGTCGGATCAAGCGTAGCGGATCCGGCGATCCTGGCATGCATGGCTTGCCGGCTCCGTCGCTGCGTTGCTTGAGCCGACCTGCAGTATCTGACTCTGCACACCGCCTGCGTTAAATCGGAGCAATAGTAAGCTGTCACTGTAATACCGATGAGTAGTAACCGTTTCACGACGACATATTGGGGCTGCTGGCGTATCCTGTGTGCTTTTACACGGGATTCTTGTCATGACGTTGACGTTGCAGACGATAATTTGCAGCACGCGACCGGGCCGGATTGGGCCGGCGGTCGCCGAGTGGTTTCATGGTGTGGCTACGGCGCACGGCGGCTTTGACGCGGCGTTGGTGGATCTGGCGGATTTCAATTTGCCGTTATATGACGAGCCGATTCATCCGCGCATGCAGCAGTACGAACATGCGCACAGCAAGCGTTGGGCGGCGAGCGTGGCGGCGGCGGATGCTTATGTGTTCGTGACGCCGGAATACAACTACAGTCCGCCGCCGTCACTGACGAATGCGCTGGATTTTGTATACAAGGAGTGGAATTACAAACCCTGCGCGTTTGTCAGTTATGGCGGCATTTCGGGTGCCTTGCGCGCGGTGCAGGCGGCAAAAATGCACGTGACGACGTTGAAAATGATGCCGATGGTCGAGGCCGTCGCCCTGCCGATGGTGGCGAGGCAGTTCGACGAGCAAGGCCATTTCGTCGAGGCCGACGGCAATGCGGCGTCCGCGAATGGCGTGCTGGATGAATTGCAGCGCTGGGCTGCGGCGCTGCAGCCGTTGCGCCAGCCCTAGCCGTCGACGCTGCGTAGCGCCCGGAGCCATTGCTGGCTTCGGGCGCTCTGGCGCCTTTACGCGGGTACCACGGCCGGGCCGACCAGGCTGTAAACCAGCACCAGGATGATTATTTCGACGATGAAGCCGATGGCGCAGACACCGACGGCGCGGCCGGTGCTTTTGTAGTCCAGCGCCTGGCGCACGGCGACGACCATGGCGACCAGCATCCAGATGTTGGCGATGATGACGATGATCCAGCCCAGCAGCGGGATGAAGCCGAGTATGCGCAACAGCCCCGGCGATGCGGCGAAGCCCAGCGTGCGCAGCGTCTGGCCGACGTCGGCATCGGTTTGCGGCTCGGGCAGCAGTTTGGTGCCAATGTCCCAGGCCAGCACGGCCCAGATGATCCAGCCGATGAGCGCGCCGATAATGGACC
>JAKDLC010000155.1 GCA_030453055.1 Nitrosospira sp. | reverse complement strand
GAGGTGCTGCGTTTTCTGATGGAACAACACAACCTCAAACAGGAAGATTTGGAAGAGTGCGCGCCACAAAGTCGGATTTCAGAAATCCTGAACGGGAACCGATCAATTAGCAAAGAAATCGCAAAGCGCCTCGCAAATCGTTTTCATGTCCGTGCAGATTTGTTTTTGTAACGCCCCTGCATTCAGTTCGCCGCGCCGGAAAACTCGGCTTCCAACTCACCCCGATTCCTGTAGTCGATTAGAACATCCAAGACTATCAATAAGTTACAATGCGTTTCTTGAGAGAAGTTTAACTTAGCGGCAGCTCACCGCTGCTGATTCCAATGCCTCCAATCTCTCGTACCGCCTTAACAAAATCGGGGTTTTCATGCAGTTTTACGGCTGATTCGGGATGGGGCCGGCCACGCATGCGGGCGAGACGGGCGACGCTGATGGCGGAAATATTCCACTGTAATTCCGCCAACAGTGTATCCGCCGCCGTCGGATTGTTGCACAGCAGTACCATGTCACAGCCTGCCGTTAACGCGCTTTCCGCACGTTGCACCACATTACCGGCAACCGCCGCGCCCTCCATGTTCAGATCATCGCTGAAAATGCAGCCCTCAAAACCCAATTCACCGCGCAGAATCTCTTTCAGCCATACCTCGGAAAAACCCGCGGGGCGCGCGTCTACCCGAGAGTAAATGACATGCGCCGGCATGATGCCGAGAAGCCCGAAACCAATCAATTTTCGAAACGGAATCAGGTCATTTCTTTCGATATCCGGGTAGGCGCGTTCGTCCACCGGCACTTCAATATGCGAATCCGCCTGAATATAACCATGTCCGGGAAAGTGCTTGCCGACCGATGCCATACCGCCCAGCTTCAGTCCGGATATAAGGCTGTGAGCCAAATCGGAGACAACTTGCGGTTTATGGTGAAACGCACGGTCGCCGATGATGCAGCTTTGTCCATGATCCACATCCAGCACCGGGGTAAAGCTCAAGTCTATGCCTGCGGCGCGCAATTCCGCCGCCAGCACATAGCCCGCCTGCTGCGCCAGGCGCAGCGCCCGATTGGGGTGTTCATCCCAGATTCTGCCCAGTTCCCGCATTGGAGGCAGTCTTGTGAATTCCTCGCGGAAACGTTGCACTCTGCCGCCCTCATGATCGACCGCGATCAGCAGGGGCGGGGTTCGAAGTGCGTGAATCTCGGTGGTCAGCTGGATAAGCTGTCGGAGAGACGAGTAATTGCGCGTGAATAAAATCACGCCGCCAACCAACGGATGCCGAAGTTTTGTCTGATCGCCGGCGGTAAGCTGCGTGCCTTCGATGTCGAGCATGACGGGTCCGAGCGACATTATTTTTCCAGTATGACAAAAGCACAGGCCAGGTTTAATTCATCGCTGATGGAAAGATGATGGGCGGTGATGCCTTCATTTCTGACCAGCGTACTCAATGCGGGATGAAACGCAAAAGACGGCTTACCCAGGTGGTCATGGGTTATCCAGATTTGGCTCAAGCTCACTGGATAGCGTATACCTGTACCGATCGCTTTGGAAAACGCTTCCTTGGCGGCAAAACGTTTGGCCAGAAACATGGCGGACTGGCTGTTCTTGATATATTCAGGCCATTCCTCATCGGTGAGCAATCGTTTGGCAAAGCGCTCGCCATATTTTTCGAGTAAGCGCGCAATGCGCGAAGGTTCCACCAGGTCGGTACCGATTCCATAAATCATTCGCGTGCTTCCAGCATGAGTCTTTTCATTTCCCGTACAGCCTGTTCAAAGCCGACAAACAGCGCATGCGCCACGATGGCATGGCCGATATTAAGTTCGGATATATCGGATATCGCCGCGATGGGCTGGACATTTTGATAATGTAATCCATGCCCGGCGTTGACCCGCAGCCCCCGGCCAATACCTTCCCTTACCGCAACGCGAATTCGTTCCAGGTCATTCTGCTGCTCGTCCGCGGTTTTCGCATCGGCATAGTGACCCGTGTGGATCTCGATGGCCGGCGCGCCAGCCCGCACTGCGGCATCGATCTGCGCACGCTCGGCATTGATGAATAGTGATACGCGGATACCTGCCTCGCCCAATCTGTCGCAGGCCCTTTTCACCTGTTCGAAATGACGCAGAACGTCGAGTCCGCCTTCTGTTGTCAATTCTTCCCGTCGTTCGGGCACCAGGCAAACCTCCTCGGGTTTGATGCGCAGCGCAAAATCTATCATTTCGTTCGTTACCGCGCTCTCCAGATTCATGCGGGTTTTAAGCAAATCCCGCAGGATTTCCACATCCCTGTCCTGAATATGGCGGCGGTCTTCACGCAGGTGTAGCGTAATCGCATCTGCCCCGGCCGATTCCGCGGCCATCGCCGCTTCTACAGGATCGGGATAAGTTGTGCCGCGCGCCTGCCGCAACGTGGCGACGTGATCGATGTTGACCCCCAGTTCGATCATTCTGAATCCGGCAGTCGTGGTGAACTCACCGAAAACGTGAAGTTCAGGTGGGACAAAAAATCATTACGGATCATGGCGTCAAGCTGAAAAATGAGGTGATGAGATGAGTTGAACCCAGATAATCCATTAGGCGGCTCTACGAGCCTACCCGAGTGCTGACGGTCAGTTTGCGGCCATTTTTGCCGCTTGCTCGGCGTCCATAGACCAAGCTATGGTCTTCTCCCAACCGACAAAACTGTCTCGCAACCTGCCTCGCCATCATCTCGCGTCCTAATGGATTATCTGGGTTGGAAAATGAGCGGTCAACCGCCGTATTCAGGGTTATATCGTTGCAAGTCTTTGAGTAATTGTCGCGTGTGTAGCGGTTGGCCGTCGAGATAATGATTGAGTATATAGCGCATCAGGGCCTTGCTCTGTTGCCGGGTCGCCGCACTCGAATAGTCGTCTTGCCCCATGTCCAGCAGGGTTTTGCCTCGCAGTTGCAAGCCGCGGCCATGGTTATTTTTTTCCAGCGCCACCGGCCCGCGTTCAATTTCATAGCAGTAGTCTTCGTTCGGATCCATGGGTTTGCCGGATGCGACATCATGATCGAGCGTCAGGGCGTACCCTAGTTCCTGCAACAGGCGCTGCTCGAAGCGCCGCAGGATGGGAATGTAATCCTTCCGTGTGCTCAAAGCCGCCAACGTTTCCTGATAGTATATGAATAATTGCTCATGAGGATCATTGCGGTGCAATAACCGTACCAGCAGCTCGTTGAGGTAAAAACCACAGATCAGACCCATTCCCTGCAATAGGGTCTGGCCACCTTGCCATTCTGCCTTGTGCAGGGTGCGCAATTCCGATTTTCCTCCCCAGGTAAGCTGTAACGGCTGAAACGCCAGCAATAATCCCCTGAGCGCGGATCTGGGTCGTTTGGCTCCCTTCGCGATCAACGGCACCCGCCCGAAATTGCGGGTGAAGGTCTCCACTATCAGACTGGTTTCGAGGTAGGGATAGGTATGCAGCACGAATGCGGGCTGGGCATCTTGCCGCTGTTTATCCGCAATCACCGTTTTCTCGCCAGCCAGACCGGTCACTGTTTGTTCATGTCCGATCACTGGCTTATTCATATCCCAGGTTTTTCAATACCTGCGC
Source organism: Nitrosospira sp. (assembly GCA_030453055.1). Classification (GTDB taxonomy): domain Bacteria; phylum Pseudomonadota; class Gammaproteobacteria; order Burkholderiales; family Nitrosomonadaceae; genus Nitrosospira. The sequence continues at coordinate 2,099 of JAKDLC010000155.1, read as the reverse complement.
ATTGTCGGCCCAGCCGCTTTTAACTTTCACCCAGACTTCGAGATATACGGTACCGCCGAAATTCTTTTCCATGTCCTTGCGCGCCTGCGTGGCGATTACCTTGAGTTTTCCGCCATCTTTACCGATGACGATAGCCTTCTGATTGGCCTTGTCCACAATGATAGAGGCGTGGATTTTACGCAGTTCGCCTTCCGTTGTGAATTGGTCGACGGCGACACTGACTGAATACGGGATTTCTTCTCCCAACAGGCGAAACAGTTTTTCCCGAATCAGTTCCGCGGCAATGAATCGTTCACTGCGGTCGGTGACTTCATCTTCGGAAAACATCGGCGGGTTTTGCGGCAGATGCGACCGGACCGCGCTTATCAAATCCCGAAGCTGTGTTCCTTGCTCGGCACTCACCGGCACGATGGCCGAGAAGGTAAATTCCTTTGCCATTTTTCCGAGAAATGGAAGCAGCTGCGATTTGTCGGCCAGCCGGTCTATCTTGTTGATGGCGAGAATCACAGGCTTGTTCGGTTCGTTGTCCACGGGCAGGAGTTTTACCACCTGCTTGTCACGGTCATCGAAACGCAATGCCTCGATCACCAGTATCACCACATCCACATCCCGCAGGCTTTGGGTTACGGCGCGGTTCATCGCGCTATTCAAACGATTGGTATGCCGGGTCTGAAAGCCGGGGGTATCGACAAAAATGAACTGGGATTGTGCATCGGTGAGAATACCGTTGATGCGGTGCCGGGTAGTTTGTGATTTTTTCGACGTGATACTGATTTTTTGGCCGACCAGGCTATTCAGCAGCGTGGACTTGCCGACATTGGGCCGCCCCACGATGGCGACGCAGCCAGTACGATAGTTAAAACCTGAATCCGGCAGTTGACCGCTCATTTTTCAGTTTGGTGTTATGCTTGGTAGAGAATTTTTTGCGCCACTTGACCTTCACCTTTTGGATGAGTTCGCTACGGGGCGGATTGCGGATATATTTTTTCATAGGCTTGCTTTGCCGCGTCCTGCTCCGCGCCGCGGCGAGAGGCGCCTTCTCCCACGGTGCGAATATTCAGTTTCGGCACCAGGCACTCCACTTGAAATTGCTGTTGGTGCGCTTCGCCTGTCGTCGCGATAACAGCGTATTGCGGCAGCGGCAGCCTGCGGCTCTGGAGAGATTCCTGCAGAAGGGTTTTGGGGTCTTTGCCTGAAATCCGCGGATCCAGTCCATGCAGCAAGGGCGTGAAAAGGGCGACGACGACTTGCTCGGCCCGTACAAATCCCCCATCAAGATAAATTGCTCCCAGCACGGCTTCCAGCGTGTCGGCGAGAATTGAAGGGCGCCGATTCCCACCGCTTTTGCGTTCGCCGTCGCCAAATCTGATCAATCCCCCCAGTTCAAGCGTTTGCGCCACTTCGGCCAATGTCTGTTGATTGACCAGGTTGGCCCGAACCCGCGATAAATCGCCTTCGGTAAGATCGAGGAAGTGCCTGAATATCAGTCCAGCGACCGCGCAGTTGAGCACGCTGTCGCCGAGAAACTCAAGACGTTCGTTGTGCGGGTGACTATGACTACGATGCGTCAGCGCCTGGCGGAGGATATCCGGCTGATTGAAGCGATACCCGAGTTTTTGACAAAGCGTTTCGCTGTTCATACTTTTGCGACCGTATTTTTACGGAGCATTCGGGTTACACCGCCGCTATTCGATCGACAATCCTATTCGCTTGAGGTCATTGAAATTCCACCAGACCATGAACGCTTTGCCGACAATGTTGCGTTCGGGGACGAATCCCCAATACCGGCTGTCGCTGCTGCTGTCGCGGTTGTCGCCCATTGTAAAATAATGCCCTGCGGGTACCTTGCAGGTGAATCCATCGTCATTGTAGGTGCAACTTTCGCGTTGTGAAAACGAACGTACGCCGGCAAGCTGAATATCGGGAGCATCCGGATTGATAAGGATTTTATAATCATGCTCGCCCAGCGACTCGCCAAAGCGCCGGGCGTAAACGTAATTCAGGCCGGATTCCACATAGGTGTATTCCCCTTCCGCTTCCATCTCCACCGGAACATTATTGACGCTCAGTTGCTTATTCCGGTAGGTGACGATATCTCC
>JAKDLC010000154.1 GCA_030453055.1 Nitrosospira sp. | reverse complement strand
TTGAAAATCTCCCCCTCGTTCAGCCCCAGCGATTCGACGATGTACTGATAAGCATGCGTATGAATCGCCTCTTCGAATGCCTGGCGCAACAGATATTGACGGCATTCCGGATTGGTGATGTGCCGGTAGGTCCCGAGCACGATGTTGTTGGCGGCCAGCGAATCAGCGGTAACAAAGAAACCCAGGTTACGTTTGACCAGGCGGCGTTCATCCTCGGTCAGTCCATTGGGATCTTTCCAGAGGGCGATATCGGGACTCATGTTGATTTCCTGCGGCATCCAGTGATTGGCGCAGGCGGAGAGATATTTTTCCCATGCCCACTTGTATTTGAACGGCACCAGCTGGTTGACATCCGCTTTGCAATTGATGATGCGCTTATCTTCCACCGATATGCGACGATTGGCGTTATCGGCGGCATAACGTTCATCCTTCTCACTGCTTTCAATACCATTGACGCCAGTCATGCGGTTGCCGGCCTGCAGGTTTGACCTGGATGCAGTCCGCATACGCGCTTCGCTCAGCGACCTGTTCGTCCGCGGCACGCCCGATTGCACTATCTCGTCCTCAAATGTCAGCATACCCCTCTCCTTTTATTTTCCAATCTTTCGCGGATTATTGACAAGCCTCGCATTCGGGATCATCGATCGAACAATGTTTCAAGTCAATCATCGATGCCGCGCTCATTGCGATCATGTCGCCTTCCGCGGGTACCGCGTTCAGGGCGCCTGCCGCGACCGTGGATTTTTCCGCCGAAGTCGCGCCCAGCGAACGTAGGTAATAAGTGGTTTTCAGACCCCGTAACCAAGCCAGCTTATAGGTCTCATCCAGTTTTTTGCCGGAAACACCCGCCATATAGATGTTGAGCGATTGCGCCTGGTCGATCCATTTTTGCCGCCGCGCCGCCGCCTCGATCAACCACTGTGGATCGATCTCGAAGGCGGTGGTGTAAAGTCCGCGAATGTCGGCTGGCACCCGGTCTATCTTCCCCAAGGCGCCGTCGAAATACTTGAGATCGGAAATCATGACTTCATCCCAGAGTCCGAGTTTTTTCAGGTCGTTTACCAGGAATTCATTGGCCATGGTGAATTCTCCCGATAAATTGGATTTGACGTAAAGATTCTTGAAGGCCGGTTCGATGCTGGCGGATACACCGATGATATTGGAAATGGTCGCCGTTGGGGCAATCGCCAGACAGTTGGAATTACGCATGCCATGCTTTTTTATGCGTTCGCGCAACGCATCCCAATCCAGCGTGGCGGACATGTCCACTTCGACATAACCTCCGCGTTCCTCGCGCAACAAATCGAGGGTGTCTTGAGGGAGAACCCCCCGATCCCACAGGCTGCCGCGATAGGACGCATAGCGGCCGCGCTCTTCGGCCATCTCGGTGGAAGACCAATAGGCGTGGTAGGCGACCGCCTCCATTGCATGATCGGCAAATTCCACCGCCTCTTTTGAAGCGTAGGGAATGCGCAGCATATGCAGGCAATCCTGGAAGCCCATGATACCCAGCCCCACCGGACGATGCTTGAGATTCGAATTGCGCGCCTTGGCCACGGCGTAGAAATTGATGTCAACTACGTTGTCCAGCATGCGCATGGCGGTGCTGACGGTACGCTTGAGCTTGTCGGCATCGAGCTCGCCATCGATGATGTGCGCCGCCAGATTGACCGAACCCAGATTGCACACGGCGATTTCATGATCATTGGTATTCAGGGTTATCTCGGTACAGAGATTAGAGCTATGCACTACTCCGACGTGGTTTTGCGGCGAGCGGATATTGCACGGGTCCTTGAAAGTAATCCACGGGTGTCCGGTTTCGAACAGCATGCTGAGCATCTTGCGCCATAATTGTTGCGCGGGAATTTTCTTGTACAGCGCCAGTTCGCCGCGCGCGGCCTTTTCCTCGTAGGCAAGATAGGCCTGCTCAAACTGTCTGCCAAACTTTTCATGCAGGTCGGGCGCGTCGGAGGGTGAAAAAAGCGTCCATTCACCTCCCTCCATTACCCGTTTCATGAACAGATCCGGAACCCAGTTGGCGGTATTCATGTCATGGGTTCGGCGACGGTCATCGCCGGTGTTCTTGCGTAAATCCAGGAATTCCTCGATATCCAGATGCCATGATTCCAGATAGGAACAAACCGCGCCTTTGCGCTTGCCGCCCTGATTCACCGCCACCGCGGTGTCGGATACCACCTTGAGAAACGGCACCACGCCTTGCGATTTACCGTTGGTGCCCTTTATGTGCGAGCCCATTGCCCGTACCGGCGTCCAGTCATTGCCCAACCCCCCGGCATACTTGGCGAGCAGGGCGTTTTCCTTGATTGCCTCGTAAATGCCGTCGAGGTTATCGGCCACCGTGGTGAGGTAGCATGAAGACAACTGCGGACGACGGGTCCCCGAATTAAACAGGGTTGGCGTAGAGCTCATGAAATCGAAATTCGACAGCACGTGGTAGAACTCGATGGCGCGCTCCTCGCGGTCAATTTCATTCAACGCAAGCCCCATCGCCACTCGCATGAAGAATGCCTGCGGCAACTCGATGCGCCGATCCTGCACATGCAAAAAATAACGGTCATACAGGGTTTGCAAACCGAGATAGCCAAACTTGAGGTCACGCGTAGCATCCAGTGTTTTAGCCAAGCGCGGCAAATCGAACTGCGCCAGACGCTCATCCAGCAACTCGGCATCGATACCGCGCTTGATAAAATCGGGAAAATAATCCGCGTAGCGATCCGTCATCGCCTGCTGCAGGATTTCTTCGCCCAGCACCTCGAAACGAATGGTATGCAACAACAGCCGCGCGGTGACGTAACTGTAGGCGGGCTCTTTTTCTATTAGCCCGCGCGCCGATAAAATCACCGATTTTCTCACTTCATCCATCGGCACCCCGTCGTACAGATCTTTCAACGTGGCCTTAAGTATCAGCGTGGCGTTCACCACCTCGCCCAAACCCGCGCAGGAAGATTCGATCAGCGCCAGCAGCCGCGCCGTGTCGAGCGGCATCTTGCGGCCATTTTCCACCACATTCAGAATGCTGGCCGGCGCTTCCACCACCGCCATTTCCTTCTGTTTTGCCCGCTTGCGTGCGCGGTCCTCGCGGTAGAGCACGTAAGAGCGCGCCGCATCGTGCTCTCCGGAGCGCATCAATGCCAGTTCTACCTGATCCTGGATATCCTCGATATGAAAAGTCCCGCCTGCAGGTTGGCGGCGAATCAACGCATTCACCACATCATCTGTCAGTCTCGCCACCACTTCGCGCACTCGGGCGGAAGCCACACCTTGACCGCCATTGACGGCGATAAATGCTTTCGTCATGGCAATGGATATCTTGTTCGGCTCGAACGCGGCTACGGAGCCATTGCGGCGGATGATTTTATATTGTGAATACCGTGAATCCTGCGAGGAAGCGGTTGCAGAAAAATCGTACTCGGATACCGCCGGGCGGTTTGTATGATCGGTTGCAAGCTGCATATCGAACTCTCCTATTCAATACGAGAACCTATCCCTGCTGTAACGATCCTGAACACTACATCTAGTGTTAATAGCAAGAATAATTCACTATTACTAGTGCATCGTGTCATAGTGCTATATTTTTTGACGTGTGTCAAAATTTTTTTGATGGAACTATTTGTAGCATAATCGCGTTTGCCGCTTGATGATTAAAAGGCCTGCTCTATGAGAGAAAACAGACCAACCGTTCAAGATCCCGCTTCTGCTGAATCGACGGACGAGGCGAACCGGCGGTTCGCGCAGGGATTGACACATGCTTTCGGAGGGGCTGTTGTCTTTTCCTTCCCCATGCTCATGACCATGGAGATGTGGTGGCTGGGATTTTACATGGACCCCTTCCGTTTAGCGCTCTTTATCGCCCTGAATATCCCCCTGCTGATCGGGCTTTCGCGCTATGTTGGATTTGAGCCCGGCTCTCAACCTTTGAGCGATATCCTGGATGCCTTCGCCGCCTACGCGGTCGGGTTTGCCGCCGCCGCGCTGCTGCTATTGCTTTTCGCGATTATCGGGCCGGGAATGTCCGCGAACGAGATCATCGGTAAGATCGCGGTCCAGGCCGTACCCGCCAGCATAGGCGCGGCTCTGGCTCGCAGCCAATACGGCGAGCGCGAGCGGGAGGACGAAAAAAGGCGCAGCGCGCGCTACGGGGGAGGATTGTTTCTCATGGGGGCGGGGGCGCTCTACCTCTCTGCCAGCGTTGCGGCGACAGAAGAGATGATGTTGATTTCGTACAAGATGACAGCGGGGCACGTTGTCGTGCTCCTGGTATTCTCGCTGGCAGTGATGCACGGTTTCGTCCACGCCGTCGTCGCCCAGGGAAAAACCGCCGTCCCACCGAAAGCCATTTCATTCTGGCCCGTGTTTCTTCGTTTTACTGTCGCCGGTTACGGCATTGCATTGCTTATCAGCGTCTTCATGCTCTGGATTTTCGGCCGCGCAGGCGGATTAGAGGCGGCGCAGGTCGTCCAGGCAACGGTCGTGCTGGGGTTTCCCGCCGCGCTGGGAGCAGGCGCGGCGCGGCTGCTCCTCTGACCGGAGACAGACGCATGGTCAACCGGAGCAGGCACAAGAAAACGGGCGACATTCCCGGGTGGTCGTGGATATTTGCGGCCGTCGGGCTTGTGCTCACCATCGGTTCCGCGGGGTTTATGCTCTACCAGGGATTCGCCGGAGATTCTCCGCCGGAGTTGGTGATCGAGACGGATGGCGTCGTGCCGAACGGGCGCGGTTACCTCGTCCAGATTCGGGTAACGAATCGCGGAGGATCGGTGGCCGCGGGATTAGTGGTCGAGGCCATGCTCAGAGAAGGAACCGCGACGGTGGAAACCAGCACGATCACGATGGGTTACGTTCCCTCGGGCTCTCAGCGGAGGGCGGGGTTTTTCTTCAGCAGAGATCCGCGGAAGTTCGATTTGCAGATTCTGGCTAAGGGCTATGTACAGCCCTGACGGACGTGAGAGCATGCAAAACCGGGACGGGACTTAGAGCCGGTTGCTTGGATGCTCCCTGCGCATTACAATGTACTTCACACATTAGGAGGTATCCATGGCCGCAAACGCCCTCGTGCAAGCCCGAGTGAGAAAAGAAGTGAAGGATGAAGCTGCTGCCGTTCTGGCAGAGATTGGTCTTACGGTGTCCGACGCGGTGCGTCTGCTGCTGATTAAGGTAGCGCGTGAGCGTGCGCTGCCGTTTGATCCTTTAATCCCCGGACCAATTACCCAAGCGGCAATGCTGGAGTCACGCAATGCGAAGCCTGGGGATAACCCTTCGTTCGCTACCGTAGAGGAATTTATGGCACATCTCAGTGCGCCAGATTGAAGAGCAAGGCGCATTCAAGCGCGATTACAAGCGCGAATTAAAAGGACGCCATAGGGAGAGTTTGGAGAGCAGTCTTGTCGTAGCCATAGCCGCACTTGCAAACGATTTGCCGCTGCCTCCTCATTACCGGGATCATGCGTTGATCGGCAACTGGAGGGATCATAGGGATTGCCATATTAAGCCGGACTTGGTTCTAATCTACAGGAAGGTAGGCACGGGAAGCTTGCACCTTGTCCGGCTTGGTTCGCACGCGGAGCTTTGCTTGTAATGTTCGCCGCCATCGTATCTTGTCACCAGCGGATGTAAACTGACACACAGCAGCGATTGAAAACTGATACACCG
>JAKDLC010000153.1 GCA_030453055.1 Nitrosospira sp. | reverse complement strand
TGAATATCCTGGCGTGTGGTGATGTGCACGACATCATGGCGCGCATATTTCTCCAGCATATCGGCGATGGCGTTCAGTTGCGGCGCATTCAGGCGCCCTCCCGGCAGCTTGATGCGCACCATATTGACCCCTTCCTGCCGCTGGCCATAAATCCCCATTTGCAGGCGGGTGGCGGTAAAACGATCAACATCCATGCGCAGGCCCTGATAGTCCTGCAACGCCTGATCGAACGAATTTATTTCCTCGTCATCAGCAAGGTAATTCAAGTGACTCATCGGAATCCTCCACAATTTATGGCCATACCGGCTTGATGCTCGTGGCAAGATGGATCGCCAATATAAACGCACATAATAGCAACGCGGACATATATCATGCAAGAATATTGTGTTAGATTATTATAACCTATCGTTATTTAGCCCGGACGTTTCATCTATTCGCGTGATGATTGCGCAGGATTTTGTGAAAGAGCGGCGTAGCTGCTCATACGCCCGACAGAGCAAAATTCCCATATGAAACAAAAGACCAGCAAGGGCGTGCGTCAATTTATGAAACATCCGGGTTAAAACAGAAATCATGAAATTGCAGCAACTGCGTTACTTATGCGAAGTCGCCAGTCAGGGCCTGAATTTGTCCAAAGCCGCTGAAATTCTGCATACCTCGCAACCGGGGATAAGCAAGCAGATTCGCCTCCTGGAAAACGAGCTTGGGATAGATATTTTTGTGCGCAACGGCAAACGCGTAGTTGAAGTCACGCCGCCGGGACAGGTCATTCTCGAAATTGCCGAAAGAATGCTGAGAGACGCAAAGAACCTGAAACAGGTCGGTCAGGAATTCGCCAACGAAGCCACCGGCTCTCTCACCATCGCTACGACCCATACGCAGGCGCGATATGCGCTGCCCACCCCGATAAAGCATTTTACCGCACGCTACCCCAAGGTGAGGTTGATTTTGCGCCAGGGCAACCCGACGCAGATAGCAAAACTGGTCACCTCGGGGGAGGCGGACATCGCTATCGCCACCGAAGCTATCGAACTATTTCATGAACTGGTGATGCTGCCGTGCTACCAATGGAATCGCTGCGTCATCGTCACGCCGGGACATCCGCTGCTTAAACTCGAGAAATTGACGCTGGAGGCCATCGCCCAATACCCGATCATTACCTATGATTTTGCCTTCACCGGCCGCTCGAAAATCAACCAGGCGTTCGATGCAAAAGGATTGATTCCTAACGTGGTGCTCACGGCGATCGACGCGGATGTGATCAAGACCTACGTGGAAGTGGGGTTGGGTATTGGCATTCTGGCGCAGATGGCGTTTGACCCCAAACGCGACAAACACCTCAGATCCATTGACGCAAGCCACTTGTTCGAGCCAAGCACCACTCGCATCGGCATCAGCCGTACCAGTTATTTGCGAAGTTATGTATATGACTTTATTGAATTCTTTGCCCCGCACCTTAGCCATACCGTAATCAAAGCGGCGATGGAGGAACGTTAAACCTAAATCCGGTAGTTGGACGGGGATTGGGACTATAACCGCGACGGCCCCGGAAACCGCGGGTATATCCAAGTGACGAGCGATCGCCGCTCCGAATATTTTTTGCGCGCGGCACGACGCAACCACGAACGGTATAATGGTGGCGCACCTTTTCTCCCCTTCGTCCATGAACGCGATCAAGCTTCTTCCCGACCTGCTCATCAGCCAGATTTCCGCTGGAGAGGTGATCGGGCGCCCGGCGTCAGCGCTCAAGGAGATGCTGGAGAACAGCGTGGATGCAAAAGCTACCGAAATAACGGTGCAACTGTTTCAAGGCGGAACCCGGCTGATCCGAGTCGCCGATAACGGGATCGGGATTTCACGGGATGATCTTCCCCTTGCGCTTGCCCGCCATGCGACCAGCAAGATCAACACGCTGGAAGATTTGCAGAAAGTGGCGAGCCTGGGTTTCCGTGGTGAGGCCTTGGCAAGTATCGCAGCAGTTTCGCGTCTGATGCTGGCAAGCCGTAAAGCGGGAGAAAAACACGCCTGGCGGATGGAAGCAAAAGGCGGTCATCTATCGCAGCCTGAACCCGCGGCGCTCGTTTCCGGCACTTCGGTGGAAATGCATGACCTCTACTTCAACACCCCCGCACGGCGTAAATTTCTGAAGACCGAAGCCACAGAATTCGCCCATTGCGAAGAAGCATTCAAGCGCATTGCGTTATCCCGCCCTGACATCGGCTTTACGCTGCAACACAACGGCGCCGTGCGCAGGCATTTGCGCTCAGCGGATGCAAGGCTGCGCATCACGGCGATACTGGGCGATGAATTCAGCCAAGCCTCGGTGTTCGTCGACGAGCAGGCGGCTGATTTGCGGCTGTGGGGCGCGGCGGCGTCGCCCCTCTACTCGCGATCTTCTCGCGATGCCCAGTATTTTTTCGTCAATGGCCGCTTCGTACGCGACAAACTGATTGCTCATGCGCTACGCGAGGCTTATCGCGATGTGCTCCATCTGGATCGGCAGCCGGTTTTTGCGCTGTTCCTGGAGATGAACGCCGAGGGCGTGGATGTGAATGTGCATCCCACTAAAACCGAGGTGCAATTCCGCGATTCGCGTGCGCTGCATCAATTCATTTTTCACTCAATCAACAAGGCGCTGGCGTCTCCGCAACTGGCGTCCGCGGCATCGATGTCCACAGCCGGCAACACGGAATCGGAACCAGGGACGCCGAAGGCGGCTGCTCCGCTTTCCACGTATTCGCGGCAAAGCGTCATGCCGCTTATGCCGTTTGCGCGCCCTTTGGGGGTGGCCCAATCACACGCGTTTTATCAGACTCTGTTTGGCAATGATCCGGAATCACCGGATGCGTCGATCGTCCCGGCGATCATTGAGGAGAAACAGGAGGCTCCCCCATTGGGGTTTGCCTTGGGGCAACTCCTCGGCATCTATATCCTGTCGCAGAACGATCGAGGCTTGGTGATCGTGGACATGCACGCGGCGCATGAGCGAATATTATATGAAAAACTCAAATCAGCACTGGATCATCATAGGCTCTCTACGCAGCCCTTGCTGATCCCCGCGACATTTCAGGCGGACAGCCTCGATATCGCGACAGTCGAAGAAAACAGCGCCGTCTTGCGCGAACTCGGGTTTGAAATCTCTGTATTCTCCCCAACCATGCTAGTGGTGCGGGCGACGCCAATCCCGCTCAAGGATGCCGATGTGGTAAAACTGGCACACGACGTATTGCGTGATATCCGTGAATTTGGCGCCAGCCAGGCATTGACCGGCAGGCGCAATGAGCTTCTCTCGACCATGGCCTGCCATGGTGCGGCTCGAGCCAACCGCATGCTGACCGTTCCGGAAATGAATGCATTGTTACGCGAAATGGAGACGACGGAACGTTCCGGTCAGTGTAATCACGGCAGGCCAACATGGTTTGAAATCAGTCTTGCCGATTTAGACAGGATGTTCATGCGAGGCAGATAAACCGATGCTCGCGTCCGGATATATGCCTCGATGAGAACCGAACTGCTGGGTGGTCTGTCGCCTGGCGATTTTCTCCGCGATTACTGGCAGAAAAAACCCCTGCTGGTGCGTGGCGCCCTCCCCGGCTTTCGGGGACTGCTGACTCGCGACGATCTTATCGGTCTCGCCTGCCGGAACGACGCGCAATCCCGTTTGATCGCACGGAAGAATGGCAAATGGCAGGTCGGGCATGGCCCTTTTACACCTCGCTTTTTTTCGCGTCTGCCAAAGAAACGATGGACGTTGCTGGTACAGGACGTCAATCATTTCCTGCCCGCTGCCCGTGAATTATTGCTCAGGTTCAATTTTATCCCCCACTCACGGCTGGACGATCTGATGGTCAGTTATGCACCCGGCGAGGGCGGAGTCGGGCCGCATTTTGACTCATACGATGTTTTCCTGCTGCAGGGAATGGGGCGCAGATATTGGCAGATATCAGCCCAGCGGGATAAAAGATTGATTGTGGATGCGCCGATAAAAATCCTGCATGATTTCAGACCGGAACAAGAATGGGTACTGGAATCCGGCGATATGCTGTATCTGCCCCCCGGCTACGCCCACAATGGCGTCGCAAAGGATGACTGCATGACGTATTCGATCGGGTTTCGCGCACCTGGTTATCAGGAACTTGCGACCCAGTTTCTCATTTACCTGCAGGACCATATTGCAATCGAAGGCATGTATCGTGACCCGGATATCAGCTTGCAATCCCATCCGGGGCGCATCAGTCCAGCCATGGTGCGTCAGATGAGCGCGGCGCTCGATATAATCAAATGGAGCGACGCTGACATAGAACGCTTTATGGGAATCTATCTCACCGAGCCCAAGTCCCATGTTTTTTTTACGCCACCACCGCATCCCGTGACTCGGAAAAAATTTGCGGATCAGGCTGAAAAAAACGGAGTACAGTTGGATCTGAAAAGCCGCATGCTGTGCAGGGGAAAAACTGTTTTTTTGAATGGCGACGCGTACACAGTCGGCCTTGCAGCCCGACGATCGTTGGAAACGTTGGCCGATTCCCATATCTTGCCAACGGCGGAAGCGCTTGACGGCGAGGTCCTTGCCCTGCTTTACCAATGGTACCGCTATGGGCATATTGAGATATGCCCATGAAGCATTCCCGATGCGGATGGGCAAACCACCGCTTTGACGAACGACCGAAAGCCTTGTCCCTTGGCCGTTACCACCCTTGCTTACGGTTCTGGACGGACCATAAACGACTGGACAACATTTCTGAATTCTGCTATTAAGATAGTGGCTATTAAGAGAGTGGTCTTTTCAGATTTGAATGGCCGAAACGCTTTTGTGACCCGTGACTCGTTATAAACCATATAAAGGAGATTAAAACAATGAAGTACTCGCTCCTCGCCGCCGCCCTGGTAACACTAGTACTAACCGGATGTGACCAAATGAGACAGAAAGAGCCCGGAGAAGGGAAACCGGGACAATATCCCCCCAGTCTCTGGGAAAAACGTGAAGGACAAGTCAGTGATGCGGAAATTGAGGCGGCCCAGAAGGCTGAGGCTGAAGCAAAGAAAGATCAGCCCAAGATGGATGCACCGTCGCAAGATAAACCCAAATAAAAATAACCCCACGGTAAAAAAGCCGTCCTTCGGGACGGCTTTTTTTCAGATTGAATGACCCACCCATATTTGTTATACTGCTTTTTTGTAATAGTATAGGGTAATGAATAATGAAATACTCATTTCTTGCTATCGCCTTGGCGGGGCTGATATTGACCGCTTGTGATAGTAAAAAACATCCTATGGACAAACCGCCCCCTTCTGCCATGGTCGAACGTAAATCAGCGCCGAATTTCGACGAGCTTGATTCATCCTCGACGGACGCCGCCACTGGTCCTAAAGATGCCGCCGGCGGCAAGAAAGAAGAGCCCAAGAAATAACGGGCAAATAACGATTGTTCCTTCGGAATGGGCTTTTATTGCTCAAATTGATACGATAAGTCAGCAAATCCATAATCAATTGACTCAAATTCGATTGACGCGGTTATTTTTGCTATATAATATGGTTTGAACAGTCTATTTTATTTTATATTTTATATTAAGGAAGCCAACTTATGAAACTTTCACTTCTCGCAGCCGCTTTAGTGGCGCTGACTCTGACAGCATGTGACAGACCCAAACAAGCATTACCCGAAAATTCGACT
>JAKDLC010000152.1 GCA_030453055.1 Nitrosospira sp. | reverse complement strand
TAACTTTTTCCTTTTTGTAGCAATGACTTACGTTTCTGGATGAGAACCAGTTAGTGAGAGTTGGCTTTCCGCAGTCGAACTCTTCCACCCGATGACGCGCATCGAGCGGCTGCGGTTCCGATAGACTCATTTCTTGGCCCACACCGGACGCCGGGAGAACAGGTCGGCCAAGCCAGGGTTGTCAGATTCCGGTCGATCCAGCATTTCCAGGAACGCCTGGTACTGGCTGCCGGAAACCATGAACAGTCGCTGGTCAAGCAAGGTCTGCTCGGCTGCTTGGTAAGCGGCATCGAGAATGAAATCAGTCAGCGATTTGTGCGCGACCTCGGCGGCGCGACGCAGAACGGTTTCCTGTTCAGGTGTCGCGCGCAATCCGAGCCGGGCCGAACGAGCGGTAGTAGAGGCAGGCATGGCAAGATTCCTTCAGACGTACAACAGACCCTATGTTAGTACAAATGATGCAATTCGCCCAGAAGGTCGTTTTCCGTCATTCCCGCCTGACACTGCCTCCCGTGAGTGAAGCGACGCTTGCCAGCAGGCGCTCGGCTGCCGCCTTGGCTTCGTTCTGCAACCGATCCCAATCGTCGGGTGGGTGGCCGCTTTCCAGCATCTTCCGGAACACCCGATAGGCGTCGTCACTACTCTCGTAAGCGCGCTTGGTGTCCTCGTCGTTCACCCACGCCAGCACGATCACTTTGCTGGGCGCGTGGTAGCGGAAGAACAGGCGGTATTGCTGAAAGAACTTAGCGCGAAACCAATGCTTGTGGTCGCCGCCCAATGCGCTGCCCTGGCGGTATGCCGGTTGGGTCGGATCTTGCGGAATGACATCAAAGGCCAGCTTGACGATGGCGGCCAGTCGCTTGGTTGCGTTTTTCTTGACGTAGCCAGCGGGGTCTTTTTGCTTCAGTGCCTCAACCTGCCGGATCAAGGCTTCGAGCTGATCCAGAAACAAGGGGTGGGCAAAGACCGTCCAGCCGTGTGCAACCAGTGGCGCCGGTTTAGCTTGGCTCATTCATCGTTTGCCGACAGAGGCGCATCAAGATCCACCTCTATGTTGCCGACGAGCGAATGGATGCGAGACACCAGACTTGCATCAACAACCTGCAAGCGTTCAGGATGGCTGACGATATCGCGCGCCAGAAAGCCCAGAAACTGCCCTAACACAGGATCATCCTCTTTCGCTTCCGCGCGAGTGAGCACTACTTCGCCGCCGGGGCGGATGGTGTAGTGGAGCTTGTCACGCTTGCCCAGTCGCAAGGCGCGGCGAACGGTTTCCGGCACCGTGGTCTGATAACGGTCGGTGAGCGTGGACTCGACTTCAAGGGTGGCAGCCATAACGATCTCCAATTAGAAGAGGTGAACGATTTTTCATGGTAATGCACTTGCATTAACTTGTCAATGCAAGTGCATTACGAACGAGGTGTATGTGGAAATCGAATTACTAAGGAAACACGGATTGAGCTTGCGCAAGATTGCAAAAGAAGTTGGGTGTGCGGTAAACACCGTACGACCCTGGCGCGGGGACATCCCTGCGGCGCGTCCCCAGCGTGAGGTGGCTGCCGAACTTATGCAGCGGCCAGTGGTGGTCATTAAGCGGATTGCGCAAGTGTCGCCTGGGCAAGACGCATTTGGCGATCGCCTTAAATAAGCTTGCTTCGCTATGTAACCAGTTTTATACTGTACAGAATTCAGGCTGTTATATGAGAGGGTCCATGGCGTTCACAGCTTCTGATATCGTTTCTCTGACGCAAGCTCGTGCTAACCTTTCCGAACTGGCGGATCAGGTCAAGGCGGGGTCCGAGAAGATCATCACCAAGAATGGAGAGAGCTACGTCGCGCTGATCGATGCGGAGCGGCTCGACTACTACCACCGGCTTGAGCGTGAACGCATTCATCTGCTGCTGATCGACGATATCGAAAAAGGCGCGGCCGATACGGAAGCTGACCGCACGCGCAATGCTCGAACGGCCTTGGCTGACTTGAAGCGCAACACAAAACGGATTTCCCGCTCTCGAGTGCGCTGAACTCGTGGCGTCGCCAAAAGCCACAGTCAAATGTACCGCCAACTTCGAACTCAACCTCGCTTCGATCAATTTCAACGCATTCTGATCCGGTCGGGAAGTTCCGCGAGCTTTCATGCAATTGCTGGAGGGTTTGGATCAGACAGTTATCACTGATCTGGACCGGCATCCCAGTATAGGACGACGCTACTTCGCCCGGTCACCTCAGGGATTCCGGCACGCCAACCGCGGGGAGCAGGTTTGATGGTGTCACCAGCCGAATCGTGGATGCGGTTCACAAGACCGCGCAGGATCTTCAACAGGCGACCAGCGCCCGATCCGGGAAAGTTCTCATTGCTGCGCACGTCGAACCACCTCCGGTTGCTGTCATTAGCAATGGGTGTAAATGGATGCATCATTGGACGATATGATCCAGCCAAACACCGTCCAGATCACCGCCGAAATCCTGAGCCTGATCGCCGGCATCGATGAGTTCAAAGGAGCGTGGCGCGCGTTGGGCGCTCTGGCGCCGGATCGGCTGTCGGCGCTGCGGCGGGTCGCCACCATCGAAAGCATCGATTCATCCACCCGCATCGAAGGCAGCAAGCTTTCCGACCGTAAAGTTGCGCGTCTGTTATCTGACCTGCGGATCAAGCCGTTCACGACGCGCAATGAGCAGGAGGTGGCCGGGTATGCCGAGGTCATGGAGCTGGCGTTCTCATCGTGGCGCGATGGGAGATGCCCTCAGGCTTACCGGGGGCAACAGAAATACGCTCAAGCAGCATTTCCGTGCGCTGGTTGGGCGCGGGCATCTGCGCCTGCATGGGAGCGGTCGTGGTGTCTGGTATGAGTTGAAGTAAAGGAGATTTTCATGAAAAGGAGATATGAGAAATGATATATAAGGTCCTTATCACGCCCGTTGAACCGTCCATTGACGATAGGCCAAATTACAGCGGCGTTCTCGCTGATTATGACATTGAAGCCAGTTCAAATATCGAAGCCGGAGACCTGGCGTTTATTCGGTTCTGTCAGGAAAATCCCTATCGGTCCCGCAACCGCGACGATTACAGCATAAATGTGCATTAAACAGTATGCGTCATGTACGACCTATCATGCACGACTTGTAATCCCGCTTGCAGCCCATATTTTCCGGTTAAACCAAGTGGTTGAGGTATAATCTTGTTTTTTCAAATTCCGCTCTGCTGGAGGTTATTATGCCGATTTATGAATACCGTTGCGGATCCTGTGGTTTTGAAAAAGAACATCTGCAAAAAGTGAGTGACGCGCCGGTTGCCGCTTGCCCCGCTTGCGGCGGCAATGTTTACACGAAGCTTATTTCCGCGGCGGGCTTTCAGTTGAAAGGCAGCGGCTGGTACGCCACGGATTTCAAGAATGGTGCGCAGCCGAAACCCAAGCCGGATGCAGAAGCGCCAGCGGCGAAGAGTGAAACGCCGGCTTCAACCGCACCGGCCGCCAGCGCCGCATGTCCGGCTTGCACCAGCGACTAAATTTGCGCAACACGCTCAATATGAAACGCTATTTCATTACCGGGCTTCTTATATGGGTACCCCTTGGCATTACCGCCTGGGCGCTGATGTTTCTGATCAGCACCATGGACCAGTCGCTGTTGTTATTGCCTAACAGACTGCACCCTGAAGTTCTGGTGGGCGTTTATATTCCCGGCCTCGGCACGGTGTTGACATTGCTGGTGGTATTCGTCACCGGTGTGCTGACGACCAATATTATCGGCCAGCGGTTGGTATTATTCTGGGAAGGGGTTCTGTGGCGAATCCCGGTGGTAAAGTCGATTTATTATGGCGTGAAACAAGTCAGTGACACATTATTCTCCAGCCACGGCGAGGCTTTCCGTAAGGCGCTGCTGGTGCAATATCCGCGTGAAGGGTCATGGACCATTGCGTTTATGACCGGATACCCCGGCGGCGATGTGGCCAATCATCTCGAGGGAGACTATGTGAGCGTTTACGTGCCGACCACGCCCAATCCCACTTCCGGATTTTTCCTGATGATGCCGAAAAGTGATGTCATCGAGCTCGACATGAGCGTGGATACAGCGCTGAAATACATTATTTCCATGGGCGTGGTCTCACCCGACAACGGCAAGAAGTATCCCGGTCAATCACCGGCGGCGCTGCTGAACAGGACTGCCCCCGCCAGTTCTACGCCATCGAGCAACAAATCCTGATTCCTCCCCTTCCGATACTCGATACGTTATGCGTACTGGTTACTGCGGCCTCATTGACGCCAAATTTCTGAATCAAACGGTCACTCTTTATGGTTGGGTGCATCGCCGTCGCGACCACGGTGGTGTGATTTTCGTTGATCTGCGTGATCGCGAAGGTCTGGTGCAGGTAGTATGCGACCCGGACAATGCGACCGCGTTTCAAAGCGCGGAAAAAATTCGCAATGAGTTCGTGCTCAAGATTTCCGGCGTCGTGCGCCATCGCCCCACCGGCACGGTTAATCCTAATCTGATCAGTGGGGAAATCGAGGTGCTGGTACAGTCCATCGACATCCTCAATACGTCGCTGACGCCCCCCTTTCTGATGGACGACGAAAATTTGAGCGAAGCCGTGCGTCTGGAACACCGCTATCTCGATCTGCGGCGTCCGCAGATGCAGGCAAACTTGCGGTTGCGCTACAAGGTGGCGATGGCGGTTCGCGTGTTTCTGGATCGGCACGGTTTCATCGATGTGGAAACGCCGATGCTGACCAAATCCACTCCGGAGGGTGCGCGCGATTATCTGGTGCCGTCACGGGTCAACACCGGACATTTTTTTGCGCTGCCGCAGTCGCCGCAGCTGTTCAAACAACTACTGATGGTCGCGGGATTCGATCGCTACTATCAGGTCACCAAATGCTTTCGCGATGAAGATTTGCGCGCCGACCGCCAACCCGAATTCACCCAGGTTGATATCGAGACGTCTTTCATGGATGAAACTCAAATCATGGCGCTGATGGAAGAGATGATTTGTGGTGTGTTCAACAACGTAATGAATATTGATCTGCCAAACCCGTTTCCACGCTTGACATACGCGGAAGCCATGGCCCGCTACGGCTCGGACAAGCCCGACTTGCGCGTGCCGCTGGTTCTGACTGAGCTTACCGACGTGATGAAGGAAGTGGAATTCAAGGTTTTCCGCGAGGCGGCGCGGAAGCCGGGTGGACGAGTCGCGGCGCTACGCGTGCCTCAGGGCGGCGAGCTATCCCGTAAGGAAATAGACGACTACACCGCCTTTGTATCTATATACGGCGCGAAGGGCCTCGCTTATATCAAGGTTAATGCGGTGGACAGGGGCCTCGAAGGCATGCAGTCGCCGATACTGAAATTCCTGCCGGACACGGTGGTGAAAGTGATTCTGGAGCGCACCGGTGCGGAAGGTGGCGATCTCATATTCTTTGGTGCGGACAAAGCCCACGTGGTGAATGAGGCGCTGGGCGCGCTGCGCGCCAAAGTCGGGCATGACCGGGGGCTCGCGGAGTCCGGCTGGAAGCCTTTATGGGTAGTCGATTTTCCCATGTTTGAACGTGATGAAGAGGAAAATCGGTGGAAAGCATTGCACCATCCATTTACGTCCCCCGCCGACGGTCACGAGGATTTACTGGAGACTTATCCTGAAAAAGCGTTATCCAAGGCATACGATATGGTGCTGAATGGTTCGGAAATTGGCGGCGG
>JAKDLC010000151.1 GCA_030453055.1 Nitrosospira sp. | reverse complement strand
CGCGTCAATTTATGAAACATCCGGGCTAAATGTCTGGGGCGCAGGGAAAATAGAGCAGCGGGGCAGACTTTGCCTGAGAGAGTCTGAGAGAGTCTATGTCAGATCAGTAGAGGGTATTTTGTTCGCACCTTCGTCGCCATCCAGATCGACCGCGCCTTCCTTGAATACGCGGCTTGCGCGAATGTCCTCTGCCTCGATTGTCATCAGGTCGGTGCGCGAAAGATTTTTTCTGGCGCCCTCGAACAGGCGATTGGCCTGTCGCAGTCGCGCGCGATCAAGGGCATTGCGAATCGAGCGCGCGTTGGCGAAATGCTCCAGCTTCATCCGCAGGCGGATATACTCGCCGAATGCTTTTTCGCCCTCGGGACTTAATCGGTAATTCTGCGCAGCCAGCATGAGTTTGGCGATTGCAAGCAATTCATCGTCGCTATAGTCGGGGAAGTCGATGTGATGGGCGATACGCGAGCGCATGCCGGGATTACTGTGGAAGAATTTATCCATCCGGTCTTTGTAGCCTGCAAGAATTACCACCAGATCTTCGCGATTGTTCTCCATTGTCTGCAAAAGGATTTCTATCGATTCCGCGCCGTAATCGCGCTCATTCTCGGGCTTGTAAAGATAATAGGCCTCGTCGATGAACAGCAGGCCGCCCATCGCCTTCTTCAATACTTCCTTGGTCTTGGGCGCGGTATGGCCGATATATTGCCCCACCAGATCGTCACGGGTGACGGAAACAAGATGTCCCTCACGCACGTAACCCAGGCGGTGCAGGATCTCGGACATGCGTAACGCCACGGTGGTTTTTCCGGTACCGGGGTTGCCGGTAAAACACATGTGCAGACTGGGCGCCCCGGCTGTCATATCAAATTTTTTGCGCACGCGGTCGACGAGCAATAGCGCCGCGGTCTCGCGGATGCGGGTTTTTACGGGCTTCAAGCCGATCAACTCGACATCGAGCTTATCCAGAACTTCCTTGATGTTGGAGGAGTGGAACTCGGCGTCCAGATCAACCGTACTGTCGTCGGAGGGGGCGAGGTCTTTTGACGGTTTTTTCACGTTTTATCCCCTTAATAAGGCACAACCATGGCGGCGCACGTCGTGCTTTGTCAGATTACGTAAATTGGCAGGAACGGAAACGGCCTGCCTACACAGCATACCAACATACAGCGCAACATACAGCGAATTCACGATGGGCAAAGCGGCAACAGGCAAATGGGATTTCCGTAACGATCTCCACATTTACCTGCGCCTTGATTACCTCTCCCCCTTGAGGGGGAGAGGTTGTCTTCCTTAATACCGTTCGGCTTCCGGCTTGTCGGTCGCGTAGGAATGAATGGTGTAGCGAACGCTACGGCCTTCCCCTTCCTGGCGTGTCACCTTAAAGCCCGGTTCTTTCTTCGGACGATTGACGATATACGACATTGTCGGACTTTCCACGCCACGCGTCGAGTTGAACGCGGTTACCCGGATATAATGATTCGGGTACGTCTTGCGGCAGTCGTTGATTTCCGACAGGATGCCGGCAGGATCTTTCAAGTCAAACATCGGGTTGCCGAACATTTCCCAATAGGTGTTGCGCGGATGTGGGTCATCGGTATACTCGACGCCTATCGCCCAGCCGTTCTTCAACGCATATTTGATTTGCGCCGAGATTTGCTTATCCGTCAGCGGGGGCAGGAAAGAGAACTGACCTTGCGTGACGAGGTTTCCTACATTGGTCATCATAATTGTTTTCTCCTGTATATGTGATTAGACGCTGGCCGTGGTGGATGGCACAAAATCGGCGGTGTCCGTGGATTCGTAATTGAAGGTGATATCCTTCCACGTGTCCAGCGCCTGTTTGAGCGGCGTGCACCACTTGGCGGCGGCCTCGAGAATCTTGGGACCTTCCTTCACGTAGTCGCGGCCTTCGTTGCGCGCCAGTACCATGGCTTCCAGCGCGACGCGATTGGCGACTGCGCCGGCTTGTATGCCCATGGGGTGGCCGATGGTGCCGCCGCCAAATTGTAATATCACATCTTCGCCGAGATAATCCAGCAACTGGTGCATCTGGCCGGCGTGAATGCCGCCCGACGCAACCGGCATAACCTTGTTCAGCGAAGCCCAGTCCTGTTCGAAGAACAAGCCGTGCTCAAGACTTTGCGGAGTGTGAGAATCGAGCAGGGTATTGTAAAAGCCCTTGATCATCAGCGGATCGCCTTCGAGCTTGCCAACGACCGTGCCAGCGTGAATGTGGTCCACGCCCGCCATACGCATCCACTTGCAGATCACGCGGAAATTCATGCCGTGATTTTTTTGACGCGAGTAGGTTGAGTTGCCGGCGCGGTGCAGGTGCAGAATCATGTCGTTCTTGCGCGCCCATTTGGCCATCGACTGAATCGCGGTGTAGCCGACTACCAGGTCAATCATGACGATGACGGAACCGAGCGATTTGGCGAATTCGGCACGCTCGTACATGTCTTCCATGGTGCCTGCGGTGACGTTCAGGTAGTGGCCCTTGACTTCGCCCGTCGCGGCGGAAGCCTTGTTGACCGCTTCCATACAGTAGAGGAAACGGTCGCGCCAGTGCATGAAGGGCTGAGAATTGATGTTCTCGTCGTCTTTCATGAAGTCGAGACCACCCTTGAGGCCTTCGTATACCACGCGCCCATAATTGCGGCCGGAAAGACCGAGTTTCGGCTTAGTGGTGGCGCCCAGCAATGGCCGGCCGAATTTATCGAGCCGTTCGCGCTCGACTACAACGCCGGTGGCTGGACCCTGGAAGGTTTTCAGGTAAGCGACCGGGATGCGCATATCTTCCAGACGCAACGCTTTGACGGCTTTGAAACCGAATACGTTGCCGATGATGGAAGCGGTCAGGTTGGCGATGGAGCCTTCCTCAAACAAGTCCATATCATAAGCGATGTAAGCGAAATACTGGGCTTCGTTCTTGGTGCCGGGACCGGTATTGGGTACCAGCTCGGAACGATAGGCTTTGGCGCGATAAAGTTCGCAGGCGGTCAGCCGGTCGGTCCATACCACGGTCCAGGTTGCGGTGGAAGACTCACCGGCGACAGCGGCGGCGGCTTCCTCATGATCCACCCCTTCCTGGGGTGTGATACGGAACAAGGCGATGACGTCCGTATCCTTGGGTACATAATCGGAATCCCAATAACCCATCTTTTTGTACGGAATTACGCCGGATTTATAGCGTTCCTTGCCGGTTATTTCTTGACTCATATCAATTCTCCTCGTGACGGTAGATAAAAGGTACTACGGAAATGATTGTAATCTGAATTATTATAAACAACAGTCACGTGTTTTGATTGTTATGATAACATTTCACTTATAGATGATTATTCGGAATCGATGGGCGGATGTGACCATGCTGCATCTTACTCTGAGACAACTAAAGGTTTTCGAATCCGTTGCCCGCAACCTGAGCTTTTCGCGCGCGGCTGAGGACCTGTATCTGACCCAGCCCGCGGTTTCCATGCAGATCAAGCAATTGGAAGGCAACGTCGGTCTGCCCCTGTTCGAACAGATGGGCAAGAAAATCTATCTGACCGATGCCGGGCGCGAACTTTATCACTACAGTCGCTCGATTTCCCGGCAACTGGCTGACATGGAGCTTGCGCTGGACGAGTTGAAAGGACTCGGGCGGGGCAAACTGCATATCTCGGTGGTAAGCACCGCCAACTATTTCGCGCCCCACCTGTTGGCCAGGTTTTGCCAGCGCTATAGCGGCGTTACCGTCAGCCTTAACGTCTCCAACCGGGAAACGGTGCTCAAGCAGTTGTCCGATAATGTGATCGACCTTGCCATTATGGGTCAGCCGCCCGATGACCTGGACATCGCGGCTGAATCTTTCATGGAAAACCCGCTGGTGGTCATTGCGCCGCCGCATCACCCCTTGTGCAAGGTTCGCCGGATTCCCGTGAAACGGCTGGAGCAGGAAACTTTCCTGGTGCGCGAGCCCGGTTCCGGTACGCGCGGTGCGATGGAGCGCTTTTTCGCGGGGCATCATATCGCCATTAACAGAGGCATGGAAACGGATACCAGCGAGGCGATCAAGCAAGCGGTGCAAGCGGGAATGGGGCTCGCCATCATGTCATTGCACACAGCCGAGCTGGAGTTGGAAACGAAACGGCTCAAGATTCTGGATGTGCAGGATTTTCCGATTATTCGCCACTGGCATGTGGTACATCGAAAAAACAAACGTCTTTCGAGCGTGGCGCAGGCATTCAGAACATTCCTGCTGAAGGAAGCGCCGGGGTTGATGCCGGGAATACAGAAGCGAAAGGCTGAAAAAGTGTAATTTCTCCACTGGTTTTTCACTGGTGTCCGGTTAAACCAGCTTATGTAGGATGTGTAAAGCGTAGCGAAATCGCGAAATCACGAAATCGGGGAGGAAATCGGGGACAGACCACGGTTTTCTGCTACCGAGGCATTCCTAAATGAACCAGGATTGCATCCTCTACCGCCAGCATATCGGTTTTTGACAAGGTACCGAGCTGTTTTTTCAGGCGTATCTTATCCGATGCCATAATCTGATCGGCCATCACCTTGCCGGGTTTTTCGTTAATCGTCACCAACGCCTCACCCGGATATTGGCGTTCCGTGTTACTGGTCAGAGGCACTACGACAACCCGCGCCAGATTCCGATTGGCTGCGTCATTGCTGACAACGACAGCGGGACGCGTCTTACGAATCTCGCTTCCAACTGCGGGATCAAATGCAACCCACCAGACTTCACCGCGCTTCATCGGCCATATCTCTGGCAAGAGCGTCGCTCCATTCTCTTGCTTCCGTCTCGCGTTCCTTGTCGGCAGCCATTGCTCGATACCCATTATCCAGGGAAGTGTCCATGACGTGCGGCCTTACCAAGTCCTCGATGAACTGACTCATACGGCGTTTGCCCACCGTCCGGTAAAGTCCTTCATACACCGCTTCATCAAGGGTAATAGTCATTCGTTTATGCATCGCGAGCCTCCTCCAATACGTTATATGTATAACGTGCATTATAGCATAACGTAAGCTAAGCGAAATTGCGCTGGTAGAGCAGGCTGAAGTGAAGTATGTTACGATTTTTCCTCGGTAGAAGAGGAGTCGCCGGCCGCAATCCGCCGGGTTTCGGCAACTGAACGCTTACCTGAACGCCTACCTCGCCGCGCGATCTTCCCGATCACCACAAAAAAAAGCGGCACAAAAAAGATAGCCAGAAATGTGGCGGCCAACATTCCTCCGAACACTCACATCTTGATCCAGGGCACAAGTGGTTGCGCGAGCAGGTTCTCGCAGCACTATAGTTCAGCACTATGTTTGTTCGAGTCACTCGTCTATTTCCGGCTTGTCGGTTCGGTAATTCCCTTTCCATCTTTGCTGTCAACATGGTTGGTGCGATAACGTACAGAAGACCTAATAAATCACGCCTAGCATCTTTCACTGACAGCCCCAGAGTGATAGCCCAGAGTGATAGCCCAGAGTGATAGCCCAGAGATTTCCATTCTAAAACTGCGGCGAATTCGGTTCCATCGCCGATATGTGTAAATAAGGAGAAACAATCATGGAAAAGAATCGTGTAATCGCGTACATGGGACCTCGCAAGGTCGAGGTTCAAAGTATGGACTTTCCGGAACTTGTCGGGCCGGGTGGCAGAAAGTGCGACCACGGCGTAATCCTCAAGATCGTAGTGACGAATATTTGCGGCAGCGACCAGCACA
>JAKDLC010000014.1 GCA_030453055.1 Nitrosospira sp. | reverse complement strand
GCCAGGTGTTGAGCAGGAGCAGCGGGCGCCGCCCGAGACGCGTCCAGAAGAGGGGAGCGCACGTCCGTGCGGGAAAGCCCTGCCGCGGCCCCCGGTGTGGATGAGATCGCCAGCGACCGCGCCGCCATCTTGCCGATCTTTACCGGCCGCGCGCCTGTGGCGTTCTCGGTGCCAAAATGGAATTCACTGTCCACCTTTGCCGGCCGCGCAATATTGCGCACAATGCGTGGCGTGATCAGCAGCGCGATCTCGGTCTTGGTGCGGCTAAAGGTCGGGTTCGTGAATAATCTTCCCACCCAGGGCAGATCGCCCAATCCGGGAATCATCGTGAGGGCTGTGCGTTCATCGTCGCTGATCAGTCCCGCCAGAACCTGTGTTTCGCCGTTGCTCAGAGCCAGGACGGTCGTTGCGTTACGGGTACCGATCTGATAGGCCTTTCCGCCATTGGCTATGTCCACTTCCTTGACAATATTGCTGACTTCGAGGGCGACCTTCATCGACACTTCGTCCCGCAGCGAAATCGTGGATTCGACATCTATCTTGAGCCCCACGTCCAGGTAACTCACCGAGGATGCAATACCGACATTGGCGGTGGCGGTCGTGGTGACGACCGGCACCTTGTCTCCAATGAGAAATTTTGCCTTCTCACGGTTTTTGACGCGTATGCGCGGGTTGGCCAGCACGTTGACGATGCTCTTCGTTTTCTTGAGATTGATGATCATTGCCGGCTTGGTGATGAAACCGGTTAAGGCATCCAGGTTGGACCCGCTGCGATTGACGCCGGCACTGCTGACCTCAAAACCTGCCGGAATGCCGGCGCCGACGGCCGCGCCTGCGGTGACCCAATTCACATCGATCCTGTCAGGATACTGTATACCAAGATTGAGCAGACTATCGCGCTTGATTTCGAGTACCTCCACTTCCAGCATCACCTCGGGATCGGCCAGGTCATTGAGCGCAACCAGACGCTCGGCCAGGCGAATCGCATCCGGCGTATCTTTCATGACAAACATGTTCAAATTCTCGTCGACATGGATATCCTTGGTTTTAAGCAGGCTCTTGATCATGGCGACCATTTGTTTCGCTTCCATGTTAGCCAGATAAAAACTGCGCACCATCAGTTCCAGGTATTCCTTCTGCTTGGCGGGAGTATTGGGATAAATCAACACCGTATTCTCGTTCAACGCCTTGTATGCAAGCTGATTCGTCATGAGCAGCAGCTTGAGCACATCCTCTACGTGGGTATCGCGCAGGAAAACGGTGGTTTTGGTATCCTGCTTGACATCCTTGTCGAAGACAAAGTTGATTCCCGAGGTGCGCCCCATGATTTCGAACACCGATTTCAAGGGGGCGTCGCGAAACTCGAGCGTAATCGGTTGCTTGAATCCCGTTTTTAATATGGGCTGTTCCATTTCTCCGGCCCGGATCTCTTTCTCGCTGATCTGCCTCATCAACTGCTGCGCTTCGCGATGCGCGGGGCTATCTTGCAGTACCCGCCGAAGTTCCGCTTCCGCGCCGGTATAGTCGTCGCTCTTGAGCAGTTCTTCCGCATGTTTCAGCAACGCCATGTGGCGACGCTCCATATCGAGTGCAGCCAACCCCGCCCACGCGCGTTCATTATGCTGATTTATTTCCAGTACATGGCGGTATCCCCGCTCGGCGGCCTCGAAATCGCCCGACGACCGGGCGTTATCGGCCTCGAGGAGCAAGCGTCCCGCCACCGCCTCGCGCTGGCGCGCGAGTACCGTGCGAATCTCAAGGTTGTCCGGCTCTTCGCGCGCCGCCTTTTCCAGGCTTGCCAGACCGGTGTCCAGCTTGCCTTCGGCAATGAGCTGCTTGCCCTCCTCAAATTCCTTATTCGCCGCGCATCCGACAAACAAGGCCGGGATCATCGCGATCAAAATGTATTGTCCGATTCTCATCCCGCGTTCCGTCATACTCCCGCAGCCCCTGTGGAGAGCGTCTGCTTGGCGTTGAGCGGCAGATAAGTAAAGATAATGGTGTGATCGTTCACGGCATCCACCCGGTACTGGTCATTGATGACCTCTCCGGGCTTGACGACGTAATTACGGTCGGCCAGGGCGAGAAAAACCTGCGTTTCATCCCCGTTGGTTAATTTGCCGAGATATTTGAACGACAGCGGCGGCGGGGATGGCGGCTGCGGTTTCATGGCGGCGGCAGCAGCGGCAGCAGCCGCAGAAGAAGGAGGGGGCGGCGGCGGTATCCACGTTTTACGGCTGAAAATGTCGCCGGCCTGTGCGGCGAATTTTCTACGTTGCAGCCGTTCAAGCTCCAGTTGCCCGGTTTCGTCTTCGACGACGCGCACCTCCGTTTTAGGGCCGCTCTGTTGAGGCGCAGCGGATACCGTATCCACGTTGCCATCCTCTCCGCTCACCCACCGGGTGGCGAGAAGGGTCGCCAACAACGCGCCTCCCAGCCACAGTCTGCGCCGCTGCTCCGATCCCTTCATCGCTTACCCTCATGCAGATAGAGATTGAATTTGAGACTCGCCTCAAGCCATTCGGATTCCACGCCTTCGCGCTTGATCCCGATATCCACGAGCGCCATGGCGGGAACGACACGCAGGGCGTCGGCGATAAAAGCGCGCACTTGCGGATATTTGCCCCGAACCGGCAGGATCATTTCATAGCGCGCGAGTTTCCAGCCCTTTTCACGCACCATGCGATAGTCGCTGCCATTTATCTCCACTCCGGTTGCGGCCGCGGCCTGCACCAGTTCCCTGATCCAGAACGGAGATGAATCGATATGCGGGAAAAAAGCATAGAAAGCTTGCAGCGCTTCATCACCCTGGATTTTCACGCCTGGCGCCCGCGCGGTTTTTTCCTGCGGATGCGCCTTCATCTCCTCTGCTTTGGCCATGAGTATGCTCGACTCCGCGTAACGCGGCGATACGGCCACGAAGAAAAATACGGCCGAGAAAACACATAATCCAAAGCCGATTTTTCCGGCAGCGCCCAATCGCGCCGTTTGCCAACGCAGCCGCGGCCATGCGTTTCTCAGGAGGTTTCGATCCATGACGCGGTAAGAGAAAAAATAACCGGTCGCAGTGGGTCATCCCGCTTGATTTCGTACTTGAGGAGGTGGGCATCCCTGAGGGCCGGTTCACGCTCCAGGGCGCTAACGAAGTCAAGCAACGCCGACATGCTCTTCGCCTCGCCGCCAATCCGCATCGTACGCCCGGCGGCATCCGGCTGAAACGACAGCAGAGCTACGTCATGACTCGATGCGTATTCCACGGAATCAAAAAGCGGCCCCCATGGCAAATCGATCTCGCTCATCACGAGGTTGGCCCGCTTTACCTCCTGCTTCATGTCCCGGCCTCCGCCGCCCCCCTTCGCAGCGGCAGCCTGTGGCGCCGTTTTGCGCTGCGTCCGGCGATCCATCCCGGCAATGCGCAATTCCCAGTAAGCCACCTCGTCCATGGCCGTCTTTAATTCATACAGCACGCTGGCCAGGGCCAGAATGCCCAGCAGCATCACAGCATAGCCCGCATTTTTTGCTTCCTGCCCGCTGTCGGGGAATTTCAGCCTCAGGCTGCGCATCGGTTTTTCAGTCCCGTAAATCAGGCGGCAGACGGATAATGTGAGGGAGCAGGCATATGCTCGGTCTGCAAGGGAAGAATGCGCCAGCCGCACTCGCCCGGCAACGCCAGCTGCGGATGCTCCGGCGCAAATAAATAGACCGGTTCGACCGCTTCCTTGCGCCCCGACAAAATTATCGCCTCCTGATCGAGCGCCGCGAGCAATTCGTCTTCCGCATTATGCAACATCCGCTGGTTGCGTATGCTCTGCCAGACGCCGTTCGATAGCAAGGCCAGACAAAGCCGCCCAGGTTCGATCAGGGCAAGCCATACTCGCTCGCCATTGAACCGTTTGCGCCATTGATCAAAGACATCCGATAAATAAGGCTCAATCCTTTTCAATCTCACTTTACGCTGCCCTGTCAGTTCTTTCAACCGTTGCAGCAGGGTGCTCTCTATCGCTGCGCAAACACCCCCGCTGCATGGGTCCCAAGCGCTCACGGCGAGTTCCCATGCCCCCGCTCGCTCGCCGTACACCTCGCGCATGTGAAAAGCCGCGTATGCATACAACTCGGCAAGGTTGGCGACTTGTATATGCGGTGATATCACCGCATATCGCACAAAATAGTTGGAAATCGTGATAGTCAGGTCCCCGCCGGCGGCATTTTCGATCATATGATCCAATTGTCCAAGCGGCTGCTCCCACGCGGGCAAATCCACATCGCACTCGCATGCCGCCACAAGCTTCTCACTCCACTTCGGCTTTATGCCGCGATACGAGCGCACCAACTCGACACGGTCGGGGGCGAAAAAAACCTCGATCCGGTCACGCCACAATGGTGACACGATTGGCTTCCTGTAAACTGGTTTGTCCCGCCCTCACCATGTCCAACGCCGCTTCACGCAGGAAGCGGGTACCATTGCGCTTTGCGGCTTCCTTTATCCGGCGTATCGGTTCGCGCGCCACGATGAGTTCACGGATTTCATCATTCAATAGCAGCATTTCCGCAATTGCATTGCGTCCGCGGTAACCGCTTCCCCGGCATTGGCCGCAGCCTTTGCCGACGCGAAACCGGAACGCGCCTGCCCGCTCGGGCGCGATGCCGGATTCCGCAATCAATTGTTCGTCCGGCCGCTCTTCTACGGCGCAATGCGCACACAGCAGACGAACCAGCCTTTGGGCGGCGATGCCGTTCAAGGCGGAAACAAAGCTGTAGGGGTCCACTCCCATATGTGAAAAACGGCCGATGACGTCGAACACGCTGTTGGCGTGCACGGTGGTAAATACAAGGTGGCCCGTCAATGCCGCCTGTATGGCGATCTGCGCCGTTTCCGGGTCGCGGATTTCGCCGACCATGATCTTGTCCGGATCATGACGCAGAATCGAGCGCAAACCACGCACGAAAGTCAGTCCCTTTTTTTCGTTGACCGGTATCTGCAGCACGCCGGGCAATTGGTATTCGATCGGATCCTCGATGGTAATGATTTTGTCCTGACCGTCATTGACTTCCGAAATCGCGGCATAAAGCGTTGTGGTCTTGCCGCTGCCAGTGGGACCGGTGACCAGCAGCATGCCATACGGCTCCGAACTGAGACGCCGGAAATTGGCTATTGCGGCCTGGTCGAAGCCGAGCTGGTTTAGCGTCAGCCCCTCTACATGGTCGGCCAGCGCCTGCCTGTCAAGGATACGCAGCACGGCATCCTCGCCGAAAATACTCGGCATGATCGATACGCGAAAATCGATCTCCCGCCCCTGGATCGAAACCTTGAAGCGGCCGTCCTGGGGCACACGACGCTCGGCGATATCCAGATCCGACATCACCTTGATGCGGGAAACCACCTGTTCGGCCAGGTCCGCGCCCTGCATCACGCCGATCGTGGTCAACACACCGTCGATCCGGTACTTGATCGACAATGCATCCGGCGCCATTTCGAGGTGAATATCGCTCGCCTGCGACTTGTGGGCGTCGTATAGCGTGGAATGCACCAGCCGCACCACCGGGCTGCTGCCTTCGTTAATCGTTTTTAGGGAAAGATCCTCCTCGCCCGATTTCAGGGCGCCGCGTTCCGCCGCGGGAAGCACGCTATCCATTGCGCGCATCGTTTTTTCCTGCAGCGCAAAAAAGGCCGCCAGATCGGCCGGATGCACCAGGTGCCACGCCGCTGCGATTCCAATGCATTCTTCCGCCCACGATCTCAGGTTGGGCGCGAACGGATTGCCCACGGCAAGGACGTACTTTTCGTCCCGGCGGAACAACGCGCATTCCCGCGCAACCGCTTCGTTAAAAGGCAACGCCTCAAATGCGGGACGGAATGTCCGCAGATTCTCCATCGTCAGCACCGGCATCCGCAGCAACCGGCCAAGTTCGGCGACCAGTTGATCCGGCGCAAGGCCACACGCTTCTTCCAGCGCATTTATTACCGAAATGCCCCGGTTCGATGCCTGCCGGCGCGCTTCGTCAATTTGCTGCACATCGATCGGCGGCATCGCGGGCAGCGGCAGCGGAATGACCTGGCCGTCTTCGCGGGACTCCTCCAATCGCCTGGGCGACACTCGTTCCGCCGGCTCCAGATCATTCTCTTCATGAATTACAGATTCGACGGATATACTCATACTCGGATACCTCACCCCTATTGTTGAACGGCTCAGGGATAAATCATCGAAAGTAAAGAATGAAATTTATCCCGCAGTTCGGCTTCAACCTGCATCCGGCGGCTGAATGGCAAAGAAAGTCAGCCAACGCTTCCCGCCAACTGGAATATCGGCATATACATGAGGATGATGATTCCGCCGATCACACCGCCGATCACCGCCATCAGCAAGGGTTCGATCAGCTTGGTCATCCACTCGACCCAGCGCGCAATTTCTTCATCGTGAAAGTTGCCGATGCGCTCCATCATTTCTCCCATCAGACCGGTTCTTTCTCCGACCAGCAGCATGCGATTGCCAACGGCGGTGGTCAGCCCCTCTGTTTCCATCGCACTGGAGATCGTTTCCCCTCGCGTATGCGGGTGGCGGCTGCTTGCACCCTTGGCCGAAAGTGCGGCTGCAGCAGGCCGCTGACCATTTCCAGCGCTTTGGTAACCGGAATGCCGCCGCGTAACAACATGCCCAGCGTCCGGTAAAAACGGGCAAGCTGATACACGCGCATGCGTTCTCCAATGGCCGGGATGCGCCATAATTGTTGCGCCAGCCATGGCCTGAACAACGGCCGCGTTATACCATAGATAGTAACGCCGAGTGTGGCCGCCGCCGCGCCGGCCAATAGCCATCCCTGCTCATGCACGAAATGCCCCCATTGAATCAGCAGCACGGAAAGCCAGGGCAAATCGGCGCTGGTGTCCTCGTAAATGGCGCTGAACTTCGGGACGACGAAAACCAGCAGAAACATCGCCACCAGCAGCCCGATTACCAGCAAAAGAACCGGATAAATGGAAGCCCCGATCAGCTTCTTGCGAACCAGGTCCATCTGCGCCTGATAACTGATGAAACGCTTCAATGCTTCGGGGAGATCACCGGTGCGCTCGCTCGCCCGCGCAGTCGCGACATAAAGCGCCGGAAACGCTTGCGGATATGATTCCAATGCCCGCGAGAATGTGACGCCCTCGTAGAGCCGCGCAAGCAGGCCCTCGATGATTTTCCGTACGCCGGCATCCTGCTCCTTGTCCAGAAGCGTCTCGATGCTCTCCACCAGGCTGAGTCCCGCTTCCAGCAGCGAAAGCAGTTCCTGGCTGAAATGCGCCAACGGAAAACGCAGCTTCGGCTTCGGCATCCAGCCAGTGAACCTCCGGCGCACGTTCAACACCATCCCGCCCCGCGCCGTTACCTGGAGCCGGGCGTCATCCTTGTTTTCCGCATCGAGTTCGAGCAATACCGTGCCTTGCCCGGCAAGCACAGCTTTCACTTCGTAGCGCATCTCAACCTACCAATTCGTAATGTCCGCCGCTTCGCCCGACCCACTGGGCTGGCCGTCCTTGCCAAAAGAGTACAAATCGAATTCCGAGCGTTCGCCCGGATATTTATAAACATACGGCCGCCCCCATGGATCGGGCGGCGCCATCTTTTTGAGGTAAGGCCCCTGCCACTTCGGTTCGTTGGTGGGGCGTGTCACCAACGCCGCCAAGCCTTGCTCGGTAGCCGGATAACGGCCGATATCCAGGCGATACTGATCCAGCGCCTTCTCGATGGAATCAATCTGGGCTTGAGCGGCTTTCACTTCTGACTTGCCGACCTGCGAAAAATACTTGGGCGCCACATAACCGGCCAGCAATCCGATGATGACCATTACCACCAGCAACTCGAGCAGCGTGAACCCATATGCCGTTCTTCCATATGGCCTTTCGTGGCGACGCAGCTCATGTCTATGCTTCATTTTCCCATTTCTCGATTGACCATAGACCTGCATAACGCAGAGTGTACGTAACTTGCGTGACAAAACGATTACAAACGAAACAAAAGACCAGCAAGGGTGCGCGTCAATTTATGAAACATCCGGGTTAGTCAGTTCGATGAAATTATTTCATTTTAACTTACTTTATTCACTCACTGTAGCCCTGTAAATCCGGTGTGCGTTTTTTTGGGTTTCCTATCGGCTCATCTGCGTGAGGGTCATTATCGAACGACTCAGGAATGGGCCATCAAAGCAAAAGGGTGTAATTTATCCCCCAATTCCATTTTCAAGAATAAAGTTCGCATGCGTAAAAAAGGATGGTTCGCTTGCAATAAGAACAATTGTTCTCCATAATAAGAACAATCGTTCTTTATACTTGCTTATTATGCAACAGCTCGACATTTCCTCTCATCTGGGAAAACTTCAGGATTACTATGCCAGAGAGGGGATCATCCCCTCGATAACGCAATTGTCTGCACTGTGGAATGGAAAGGCTCGTTCCTGGACATATCAGATCGTTCAGCGTTTAAAGGAAGAGGGCTTTCTTGAAAATGCGGTGGGGAGACGATTACGTCCCGGACCCCGATTCTTCGAGCGGACCGTCGGACATGTGGTTCGAGCGGGAATGCCTCAACAGGCTTTTGACGTTCAGCCTGAATTGCTGCGCATAGATGATTACCTTATCGAAAACCCCTCCCAGACTATCCTGTTTCCCGTCAAAGGCGATTCGATGATCGATATGGGAATATTCGAGGGCGATATGGTGATCATTGAACGCAGCAATTCGGCTTTACCCGACCAGGTTGTCGGTCAAGTTGTATTGGCGATTGTGGATGATGAATTCACTCTCAAGGTTCTCGCCAAGGATAAGGAAGGTTATTACCTCGAAGCGCGCAACCAGGGACGAAGCCGGGACTATCCCCCCATCCGGCCCGGGCAGAAACTGGAAATCTACGGATTTTATGTCGGCCTCATTCGAAAAGCCCGGCCTCCCGCACACCGGCTACGCTCCAACCGGTGATTGACGAAAATCCTTTGTCCTGTTTTTTGTCATACTCCATGTCTTTATCATGTCCATTCCTGCTTCCTCACCCTTGGCAGCCCCATCGCTTTTACAAATCGAAGCTCAATTCAAGAGCAGAATATGGCGAGGCGATGCATTCGGATCTTCGCCTGATGAGGTTGTTTCCAGTGGCTTCGACAAACTGGATAAAGCGCTGCCGGGTGGAGGGTGGCCTACTCGCAGTCTGACGGAATTATTGTTACCGGCGGAAGGGTTGGGGGAAATAAGATTATTAAGTGAATCACTCAGACAAATCATCCGGCGTGGCGGAAATATTCTATTGGTCAGTCCGCCTTATATCCCCTATATGCATGCGTGGGAGAATCTGTATATGGATAGCCGGCGTATTTTGATTGCCGGGGTTTACAAGCCTGCCGAGCGATTATGGGTGCTTGAACAAGGCATCAAAAGCGCCGCCTTTGGGGCGGTTGTTGGCTGGCTACCCGAGGTAAGCCAACAAACAACGCGCAGGCTGCAAATCATTGCGCGAGCCGCCGCCGGCCTCATTTTCCTGTTCAGGCCGGTAAGCGCGCAATTCGAACCATCCGCAGCCCCGCTAAGAATATTGCTCGGCTCAGCGCGACGGCATGTGCTTTCCGTGCGCATACTGAAGCGACGGGGTACCCCGGTTGCATCACCCATTCACATCTCTCTTCCCTGGACCGGACGCTTCTCCAACTCAGTTGCATCTCTCTCCGCTTCAGATCAATCCAATGCTGTGGATCGCTCTTCATTGTCCAGCGTTGTCACTTGACTGGGTTGAACGCCGGTTTCCGGCTGCGTTGATTCCCGCAATGGCGGTGACTGTCCGCAAGGGTAATCAGGTGTATATCCAGCAGGCCAATCAACCGGCACAACGGTATGGGGTGATGGCGCATCAACCCCTGGCCGGCGCATTGGCCCTTTTCCCCGACCTGGTGGTAATTGAACATGACCCGAATGAGGAAATGAAAGTGCTGCAAGAAGCTGCGCATGCCGCGTTGCGTTTCACGCCCAACATCGTGATGCAACGCGGCGGCGGCCTTATTGCCGAAGTTTCCGCAAGCCTGAGGCTGTTTGGCGGGCTGAAAAAGTTGTGTCAATTGCTCAATCGGGCAGTGGCTGCGCAGGGCTTGCAACTCTGTACCGGTATTGCCCCCACCGCCAGGGGTGCATGGCTGCTGGCGCTGTCCGCGCCGCCGCGCACCGTCATCAATGGAGCAGGGGTCAAGTTCCGCTCATTGCTCGATTCCCTGCCCGTCGGTTTGCTGGAGTCGGCCCAGCCTCATCTTGAAGTCATTCGCGGCATAGGCTGCAAAACGTTGGCTGATTTACGGCAATTGCCCCGCAGTGGAATAGCACGTCGATTTGGTCCGAATCTGCCGGCGGAGCTGGATCGTGCCTACGGCGACTCTCCCGATCCGCAAAAGTGGCTTGAAATACCGGAATATTTTCAGCAAGCGATGAAACTGATGGCTCAGGTTGAAAGTGTCGAATCGTTGCTGGTCCCCGTGCAGCGAATGATCGAGCAGATGTGCGGCTGGCTGGCTTCGCGTCATACGGCAGTTTTGGCGTTTTCATTCGTTTTGCACCACGAATATTCCCTTCGGCAGCCGCACAAATCCACGCCGATAAACATACGGCTTTCTGAACAGAGCGGTGACCCGCGGCATTTAATGATTTTGCTCCGTGAACGCCTGGAGCGTACAAAAATAGCGGCCCCGGTTTGTGAACTGGAACTGGTGGCGGATGAAATAACCGCGGGGGCAGATGCCAATCTGGAACTGTTCCCAACCGCGCAATCAGAGGCAACCTCATTGAACCGGTTTATCGAGAAATTGACTTTTCGCCTCGGACCGCGGGCCATCTCGGGTTTAACAGTTGTCCCTGATCACCGTCCGGAACGCAGCCAGCGATTTGAACCCTTGGGAATGAAGGGAATAAGCAGTTTTTCATATCGGGAAACACATCGGGAAACCATTCCGGCGGAACTGGCCCGTCCCGCCTGGCTAGTGGAAACTCCGCTGGAACTGAAGCTGCAACGCCGCCAACCGGTTTATGGCTCACCATTGAAACTGATTGCGGGACCGGAGCGGATCGAAGCGGGTTGGTGGGATGATGCGCCGATCGCACGCGATTATTTTATTGCGGAGAATGCGCTTGGCCAATTGTTATGGATCTACCACGAACACAATCCGGCAGAAAAAGATAAAAAGGGTAAAACAGCTAAGAGTTGGTATTTGCAGGGACTATTCGGGTAATCATGTATTCTTCTGACCCCGCGTACGCCGAGCTTCATTGCTGCTCCAGCTTCAGCTTCCTGAAGGGCGCCTCCTTGCCGGAGGAACTGGTTGAGCGCGCGGTAACCTTGGGCTATACCTCACTGGCCATTACGGACGAATGTTCCATGGCGGGTGTCGTGCGAGCGCATTCCGCAGCCAGAAAGGCGGGGCTGCACCTTTTGATCGGCAGTCAATTCATTCTGGAGGATGGATTACGCCTGGTCTGCCTGGCCATGAATCGGAATGGCTACGGCAATCTGTGCGAATTGATAACATTGGCAAGGCAGCGTACGGGAAAAGGAACGTATCGCATAGGCCGCGCGGATTTCGAAAGCTGCTCCGATGCTTCCCATCTCGCGCTGCTGGAAGATTGCCTGGTCTTGTTGATCCCTCGCTTCAATCAGGCGGACAGTTCTTTGATAAATGATATGCGCTGGGCGCTGTCGCTATTTCCCGGACGCTGCCGGGCTGCTGTCGAGCTATTGCTTCATGCCGGCGAAGATCTGCTGTTCGATAGAATACGGCAGGCTGCCGATATCACGGGCATGCCGCTCATGGCCGCGGGCGACGTTCATATGCACGACCCTTCCCGCAAGCCTCTGCAGGATACGATGACCGCCATCCATCTCGGCAAGCCGTTGGGTGAATGCGGCTATGCGCTGCAACCTAATGCCGAGCAGCATTTGCGCACGAGGTTGCAGTTGAGCCAACTCTATCCGCCGGAACTCCTGCAGGAGACCATTGCAGTGGCAAAACGCTGTACTTTTTCGCTGGATGAACTGCGCTATGAGTATCCCGAGGAATTGACCGGGACGGACGCCAGGGCGGATGAAACATATGCAGATTATCTGCGGCGCATGGTCGAGGAGGGTATGGCAAGACGCTTTCCCAGCGGTACCTCGGTCAAGGTCAAAAGGCAGATCGAGCAGGAGTTGCAACTGATCGCCGAGCTTGGGTATGAGCCCTACTTCCTGACGGTATTCGATATCGTAAAGTTCGCCCGGTCACGCGGCATTCTCTGCCAGGGACGCGGATCGGCGGCCAATTCCGCGGTCTGCTATTGCCTTGGCATTACCGAGATCGATCCGGAGCGCAGCAGTCTGCTGTTTGCGCGATTCATTTCCAAAGAACGTAATGAACCTCCCGATATCGATGTCGATTTCGAGCACCATCGCCGCGAGGAAGTCATCCAGTACATCTACCGGAAATATGGCCGGGATCGTGCCGCGATAGCCGCGACGGTGATTACCTACCGTACACGTTCGGCGATTCAGGATGTAGGCAAGGCGCTGGGACTCGATATCGCAAGGATCAAGCATCTATTCGCTTCTTTTGCCTGGTGGGATAAAACTTCGGACATTCGCCAACGCCTGACCGAGAACGGTTTCGATCCCGATAGTCCGATTATTCAGAAGCTGATCCTGCTGAGCACAACCCTGCATGGCTTCCCGCGTCATTTGTCACAGCATGTGGGTGGCTTTGTGATTACGCGCGACAAGCTGTGCCGTATGGTTCCCATCGAAAACGCCGCGATGCCGGATCGCCGCATCATCCAATGGGATAAGGACGATCTGGCGGCCGTAGGATTAATGAAAGTCGATGTGCTCGCACTGGGCATGCTGTCGGCGATCCGCCGCACGCTCGATCTGATTTCCGCCCGGCGTGGCACGCCCTTCCCGATGCAGGATATTCCGGCAAAAGATGAAGCCACATTCGACATGATTTGCAAAGCCGACACGGTCGGCGTCTTCCAGATCGAGTCCCGCGCACAGATGTCCATGCTGCCGCGTTTGAAACCACGAACCTTCTATGATCTGGTGATAGAAGTCGGCATCGTGCGTCCCGGGCCGATTCAGGGGGGCATGGTGCATCCCTATTTGCGCCGCCGCCAGGGACTGGAACCCGTGATCTATCCAGGCGAGGAAGTCAGAACCGCTTTGGAGCGCACACTCGGCGTACCGATCTTCCAGGAACAGGTGATGCAATTGGCAATACTTGCCGCCGGCTTCAGCCCGGGCGAAGCGGATCAGCTGCGGCGCTCCATGGCCGCCTGGAAAAGAAAAGGCGAACTTGCTTCCTTCCATAAGAGGTTGATCGAGGGGATGACCAGTCGAGGTTATGATTCTGAATTTGCCGAACGCATCTTCCGGCAAATCGAGGGTTTCGGCGAATATGGGTTTCCGGAATCTCTTGCCGCCAGCTTTGCGCTGCTGGTATATGTATCAGCCTGGCTTAAATGCCACGAACCCGCCGCCTTCCTGTGCGCAATGCTGAACAGTCTGCCCATGGGTTTTTATAGCGCCTCGCAGCTGATTCAGGATGCCAGCCGGCATGCCGTTCAAATCAGACCGGTGGACGTAACGATCAGTGACTGGGATTGCACGCTTGAAGAACAGACAGACAAATCCTCCCAACCCGCACGGCCCGCACAATCCGCACGGCCCACACAATCCGCTGTCCGGCTAGGCTTGAACAGAGTAAACGGCATGGGCCTGGAAGCGGCCAGGCGCATTGTTGAAGCAAGAACAACCGCATCTTTTGAGAACGCAACCGATCTGGCAAACCGCGCATCGCTGAATACCGCTGAAATGCGCGCCCTCGCCAGCTCCGATGCGCTATCCACCTTGTCAGGTCATCGGCGACAGACGCTATGGGCAGTAGCACCCCATATAAGGCAGCGAGACCTGATGCGGGATGCCCCGATAAGAGAGATATTACCGGCCATTCCTGCCGCACCCGAGGGAGAGGAAGTCATGGCCGACTACGCCAGCACGGGACTTACCCTGCGCAGACATCCTCTTGCCTTGTTGCGGCCTAAGCTGACCAGAATGAATCTGCGTTCGGCCATGGAGCTGGATGATTACCCCGCCGGGCGGCTGGTCTGGACCACCGGCATCGTGACTTGCCGGCAGCGCCCCGGAAGCGCCAATGGCGTAATGTTCGTAACGCTCGAAGACGAGACCGGGATAACGAACGTCGTGGTATGGAACCAGCTTGTCCAGAAGCAGCGCCGTGAGGCATTGAACTCAAGGCTTTTAACGGTCTATGGCGTATGGCAATGTGACAGTGAAGTCAAACACGTGATCGCCAAACGGCTCGTAGACCACAGCCACTTGCTGGGCGATCTCACGGTGGAAAGCCGGGATTTTCATTAGGTTAGTATCCTACGCCTTATCTGTGCTGGTACTTTTTCCAAATATCTCTTGAAGGCCATTCTCCCCAAAGTTATAGTTCACTTGAAATAATTGAAGATTTTTAGAT
The DNA here is from genome assembly GCA_030453055.1 of Nitrosospira sp. Lineage (GTDB taxonomy): Bacteria > Pseudomonadota > Gammaproteobacteria > Burkholderiales > Nitrosomonadaceae > Nitrosospira. The sequence continues at coordinate 2,243 of JAKDLC010000014.1, read as the reverse complement.
GGAAGGAGTAAGCATTCATGAAGATGTTAACAAGAGAAGACGTTAAGACACTTACGGCAGATCAAAAGCTGGAGCTGATGGATTTGCTATCGGAGAGCCTTGAGCAGGATCAAATCCCGGTATCCCCGGAGGTTGCGGATGAAATAAAATCCCGCCTCAAAACCTTTCCTCAGGATAAAGCAACATCGGTTACCTGGGAGGACGCGAAACGGCGATTAATGCCTTGAGGATCACGCCTGCCGCATTCAACGACATCGCACAAGCCCGTAACTGGTATGAACAGCAACGCTTTGGGCTGGGAAATGATTTCATTCAGAAGGTGGATGAAACTCTGTCACTGATCGAGCGTAATCCGCTGATGTACGCTAAATTGATCGATGAAATCCACAGGGCGAATATGAAGCGGTTTCCTTACGGCATCTGGTTCAAAGTAGAGGGAGAGCCAATTGTTATTGCCTGCTTGCACCATCGCAGAAACCCGGTTTTGGTGAAAGACCGCACCCTGTAACCTCGTTCCATTTTTGCTGGGGTATCTCAGAGTGGAAAGTATGGTGTGCATGAACTGCCGGAGGAAGCTCCATACGCCGAACATGACGCGCTTGGCATGATCTGCGTACTGCTTTTTAAGATCAATCGAGTCCGACCCTATTGGTTATCACTATTGGTTATCAGTCCCGACCCTATTGGTTCTGTTCGCTGTCTATGCTTGTGCGAATTATCAATAATTGATAATATTTGAAGTAATCAATTCAAGGAGTCATTGCGATGCCATCCAGTTACGCCATCGGCGAGCATTTCGAACATTTCATTCGTCAGCAGATTGAGAGCGGACGTTATGCAAGCGCGAGCGAAGTTGTACGGGAGGCTTTGCGCACCCTTGAAGGGCGAGAGCGTCTGCGCCAACTCGAGATTGAGGAATACCGCGCCAAAATCCGCGAAGGCATCGAAAGCCCAGCACTACCCGCCGAGGATGTTTTCGCGCGTCTTGAGGCAAAGTATCAGGCCATGCTCGACACGCAAGCTTGATGCTTCCATGCAATGTATCTTCTCGACCTTTGCCGAGATTGACCTTGATGAAATCGCCGGCTATATTGCCCGCGATAACCCGCGCCGCGCCCTGTCCTATATCGGCGAAATCCGTGAGCGCTGCCGCAACATCGTCACATTTCCCGAAGCGGCACCCTTGCACGAGGAATTCGGCGCGGGTATCCGTATCGTTCCCTTTGGCCGATATCTGATTTTCTACACCATACATTCCGGCACGGTACGGGTAGAGCGCGTCTTGTCCAGCTCCCGCCTCTTATCAAGTGACTATTTCGATATCTGAAACGAAGGATCAATAGGATCCATAGTGACCCAATCGATTCTGACCCTATTGATCCTCCTTGATCCTCCTTGATCCTCCTTGATCCTCCTTGATCCTCACTATTGATCCTTACAGATTGGGCAGAGTATGAAAAAATGCATTCTTAGTCCCGCCACTGATCTGCTCGAACACATGGGCGATAGACGTTTCAGAACAATCCTTGCAGATCCTCCGTGGCAGTTTCAAAATCGTACCGGCAAGATGGCCCCAGAGCATAGATGGCTAACCCGCTACGGCACAATGAAAATTGATGAGATACTGAGCTTACCGGTACGAGATATCGCTGACGATACGGCACATCTCTATCTATGGGTACCGAATGCCTTGCTGCCGGAAGGTCTCAAGGTCATGGAAGCGTGGGGCTTCAAATATAAGACCAATGTTGTGTGGCACAAAATCCGAAAGGATGGGGGCCCTGACGGGCGCGGCGTAGGCTTCTACTTTCGCAATGTCACAGAGCTGATGCTGTTTGGTGTGCGGGGCAAGAATGTACGCACTCTGGCCCCTGGCCGCCGTCAGGTGAACTTTCTCGCCACTCGAAAACGCGAACACTCGCGCAAGCCTGACGAGATGTATGACATTATAGAGTCATGCAGCCTTGGGCCTTACTTGGAATTATTTGCGCGCGGTGCACGGCCTAAGTGGTCTGTGTGGGGCAATGAGGCAGATGCCAGTTACTACCCCAAATGGGAAACGTATGCGAACCACTCATGTGCCAAGGTTATTCAGTTTAATCAGGCAGTCGGACAGAAACGCACATGACTCTGACCGCTATTGATTTTTGTAGCCAATACCACTGCTGTCCGGTTAAAATTAGAATAAATTCAGTTGGTTGCATGGCACTCCAGGGATCATTTTGTAGTCGTTGTCCGGAAAC
>JAKDLC010000150.1 GCA_030453055.1 Nitrosospira sp. | reverse complement strand
TGCCAATGGATGCAATATTGCAATATATTTATGCAACGTGCAATGCCTTTATTTAAGATGCGATGCGCTTTGTTGCACAAACGTTCGTTTGCGCAACTGACTCAACTGGTCATGAGAGACGGGGTACGCCGAGACGATCAACATGGACCTCATAAATCTAGTTTTAATACACAATATACCAATTTGGTATACAATGGTACTATGCATGTCATTGCAAAACCCGCTCTTGTTGAATTCTGGGAAAGATTCCCAGATGCTGAAAGCTCATTAAAAGCTTGGTATCATACGATGGAGAGTGAGATATTTATCAATTTCAACGATTTACGAGAAACTTTCGCTAGTGCTGACTACGTGGACGGCTTGACTGTCTTTAACATCGGAGGCAATAAGTACAGGTTGATTGCAGCTATTCACTATAATCGTTACAAGGTATTCATTCGTGCCGTGCTGACGCACGGGGAATACGACTATGGCCATTGGAAAAAAAGGAAATAATGGGACATCCACATAAAGCGGTGCCAGAACCAAGCGCCATTCTGCAGGCTTGGACTCCGTTCAAGCGGCTAATAGGCGTAACTTCGGTTAACAATGAAGAGGACTATGCACAAGCTCGTGCAACGATCGACACCCTTCTCGACGAAGTCGGTGACAAGGAAGATCACCCATTGGCCGAGGTACTGGATTATCTGGCAAATCAGGTCAAGACTTACGAGGATGAGAACTTCCAGATTCCGGAGGGGAAACCCATGGAGGTGCTGCGTTTTCTGATGGAACAGCACGAGCTCAAACAGGAAGATTTGGGTGAGTGCGCGCCGCAAAGCCGGATTTTAGACATCCTGAGCGGTAATCGCTCAATCAGCAAAGAAATCGCAAAGCGTCTTGTTTATCGTTTTCATGTCCGTGCGGATTTGTTTTTGTAACGTCTTTCATTCAGTCAGTCCTCCCTTAAACGTAAGAATAGACTCTATGAGATTAATGAGATCATTCTGAGTTGTGTCCGGTGGTATCGTAAATACGTAAATACGGGATCGGCTATCGTAATCTGGCGGAAATGATATTGGAAGGGGCGTACGTGCGCGCGTTGTGGCATTTCCGTTACAATTACGCACATGAATTCCGATAATGCAACAGTGGCGTTAAGCGTTGCGGCCAACGCAAATAACGCAAATGAGACAGGCAGCGGCAGCATTTTCCTGGTGGGCATGATGGGCGCGGGGAAAACTACCGTTGGCAAGCTTCTCGCCAGCTTCCTGAATAAAACATTTTTGGACTCGGATCGGGAAATCCAGAAACGAACCGGTGTCAGCATACCGGTAATTTTTGAAATTGAAGGTGAGACCGGTTTTCGCAAGCGCGAAACAGAAATGTTATTGCAACTGGTGAAAACCGAAAATATCGTGCTTGCCACGGGAGGTGGCGCCGTACTCAGCAGCGAAAACCGTGAGATGTTAAAGCGTAGCGGCACTGTGATTTATCTGCGAGCAACAGTTGACGACTTGTGGCGACGCACCCGGCAGGACAAAAACCGTCCATTGCTTCAAACCTCGGATCCTCGCCGGAAATTGACTGAGCTTTATACTCAACGTGATCCGCTTTACCGGGAAACGGCGCATATCGTCGTTGAAAGCGGGAAACGGAGCGCCCGTCATCTGACGCAATTGTTAGCTCAACAGCTGACCTGCTCGCAGCATAACTGGAATGGCTCGCTTTAATTCTTTCCGTCCTACTCGTCCATAGGCGCCTGATCCGGAAACAAAACGTCGGTAAATCCGAATGTACGAAAATCGGTAATGCGCATCGGGTAGAGAATACCTTGCAAATGGTCGCACTCGTGTTGCACGACACGGGCATGGAACCCACCCACAGTACGGTCTATGAACCTACCGTACTGATCCGAGCCCTGATAGCGCAGCCTGGCGAAACGAGGCACCATGCCACGCATGCCGGGAACGCTGAGGCAGCCCTCCCAATCCTGTTCCATTTCCTGTGTGAGGGGTTGCAACTCGGGATTCACCAGGACAGTGTAAGGCACTTCCTCCGCGTCGGGATAGCGTGGATTGCGCTTCACGCCGAATATCACGACCTGAAGGTCGACTCCTATCTGTGGAGCGGCCAATCCGGCGCCCTCCTGCGCTTCCATGGTGTCGTGCATATCCCGGATCAGGGCGTTGAGTTCGGGCGTGCTGAATTCCTTCACCGTGCGCGCCACTTCCAGCAAGCGGGGATCGCCCATCCTCAATACCGGCTTAATCGCCATTCAGCTCCACCGCACGTTCGAGAATATTCCTGACTCTGACCATCGCCGCTTCTAAAACGGCATGCGCATCCTCCAGACGGATAGCGTGAGCGCTCGTTTCACGACCGGCGGCATGGTTCGCCACCACTGCGATGGTCGCGTAGCATAGGCCCAATTCCTTAGCCAGTGCGGCTTCCGGCATGCCGGTCATGCCTACCATATCAGCCCCGTCCCGCTCCAGCCGATTGATTTCGGCCGCGGTTTCCAGGCGCGGCCCTTGGGTGGCGCCATAGACACCGCCGTCAGTTACGTTCTCGTCCGCCCGTTTTGCCGCTTCCAGCAGGCATTTACGCATTATCGGGCAATAGGGTTCCGTGAAATCAATATGGGTAACCGGCCTGTCTATGCCTTCATAATAAGTATACTTGCGCCCGTGGGTGTAATCAATAATCTGGTCCGGAATGGCAATCACGCCGGGCGTGAAATCGGCGCGAATCCCGCCTACCGACGCGACCGATATCACTCGTGAAAGATTCGATGATTGCAGCGCCCACAGGTTGGCGCGGTAATTAACCGCATGCGGCGGGATCGTGTGGCCGTAGCCATGGCGCGCAAGGAATACGACTTTATTGTCATTGATTTCGCCAAAGGTAAGCGGGCCTGACGGCTCGCCATAAGGCGTTCGCATAATTTGCCGATGCGATATTTCAAGGCAGGCGAGTTTGGCCATACCAGTGCCGCCAATGATGCCAAGCATAGTTTAAGTTTAATCTTTCAACGCGTAAATCGCCGGCAAGTTCCGCCATGCACCGTGTATATCCATTCCAAAGCCAAACGCATAGCGATCCGGCAACATGACGCCAACAAAATTCGCGTCAATTGGCTTAGGTCGGCCGATGTCCTTGTCGGCGAAAACCGCGCTGTAAAAGGCCGCTGCACCCTGACTCATGACCCAGTCGCGGATTGCCGCAAGCGTAATCCCCTCGTCAAGAACATCATCCAGCACCAATACCACCCTGTCCTTCACGTTTTCATGAGGCGTCACTTTCCAATTGATCGGGCCACCCCGTATTTCGTTATTGTAGCGGCTGACGTGGAGATAATCGAAATCAAGCGGAAATTCCAGTAGCGGCAGCAATTGCCCGGTAAACACCACTGCTCCGCCCATCACGCTCAATACCAATGGGTACTTGCCGGACAACGCCGACGTAATGTCCCGCGCCATGCGTTGGATCGTCTCCGATACGACGGTCGCGGAATATATCTGCTCCGCGGTGGCAAGTACTCTCATTGCCTCTTCGGAAGAAAGCATCAATATGGGATATCAGACAATATTCGCGAAAGAAATTTCAATCGGAAGGCGTGCGATAACCTTGAGTAGCGAGATAGTCGGTAAACTCTGCGCCCACCTCAGGATGCGCCAGCGCAAGCGCGATAGTAGCCTTGAGGTAGCCTATCTTGGTTCCGCAATCGTACCGGATTCCCGAGAATTCGTAAGCAAGCGCCCGTTCTTCCTGCAACAGCGAGGCTATGCCGTCAGTCAATTGAATTTCTCCACCCGCGCCTGGTTTGACTTTTTCCAATTGCTCGAAAATTTTTGGGGTGAGGATGTAACGGCCCACCACGCCCAGCGTCGAGGGCGCGTCTTCGGGTTCAGGTTTCTCCACCATGCCCGTGATGGGGTGCAGCCCTTTCATTCCCGGCCCGCATTTCACGATACCGTAGTTCACCGTCTCCGCCGGCTCGACATTCTGCACGGCCAGTATCGAACAGCCGTTTTGTTCATATACCCCGGTCATCTGCCGCATGATCGGCTCATCGCCAACCAGCAAATCATCCGCCAGGAGCACGGCAAACGGCGCGTTGCCTACTGCGGGACGTGCACATAATACCGCATGGCCCAACCCCAGGGCCTCCGACTGCCGGATATAAATGCAGGAAATGTTTTTTGGCAGAATGCTTCGCAGGATTTCCAGCGTATCGCTTTTACCTCGTACCTCCAACTCTGTTTCCATTTCGTAAGCCTTATCGAAATGATCTTCGATGGCGCGCTTATTGCGTCCGGTAATGAAAATCATTTCAGTAATGCCCGCCGCGATAGCTTCTTCCACGGCATACTGGATCAGTGGCTTATCTACGATGGGCATCATTTCCTTGGGACTGGCCTTGGTAGCGGGCAGAAAACGGGTACCCATACCCGCGACGGGAAAAACGGCTTTGGTTATCTTCGGCATGAACACACTCGGTTAAGAAGTCTAGCAACCTGCTAGGAAATTAAAGGTGAATCCGCTTGCGAATCCTGCAGTAATTGTAACAGTCCCGTCTCATCGAGGATGGTTATTCCCAATTCAACCCCCTTGCCATACTTGTTGCCGGGATCGGTACCGGCCACTATATAATCCGTTTTTTTGGAAACGCTCCCCGCCACTTTTCCTCCCTGGGCTTCAATTTTCTCCTTGGCGTCTTCGCGAGTCAGACTCGGCAAGGCTCCTGTCAGCACAAAAGTTTTGCCGGCAAGCCTGCCGGCACTGAAACCGGCGCTTGGGCCGGTCTTTGGCTGCTGCGCGCCGGCGCCTTCTTCCCATCGTATTCCACCGGCACGCAATTGCTCAATGACTTCGAGATTGTGCCTTTCCGCAAAAAAATCGATGATGCTCTGGGTTACTACCGGGCCGATATCAGGCACTTGCCGCAGGCTTTCCGCATCTGCCGCGATTAACCGATCGAGACTGCCGAAATGCTGCGCCAGATCCTTGGCGGTGGTCTCGCCCACATTGCGGATACCGAGCGAATAAATGAAGCGGGCCAGCGTGGTCCTCTTGCTTTTCTCGATAGCATTTATCACATTACCCGCGGATTTTTCCGCCATGCGCTCCAAGGCGGAAAGCGCCGTTATGCCCAATTTATAAATATCCGCGGGCGTCCTGATAATGGCGTTGTCCACCAGTTGCTCGACCAGTTTATCTCCCACGCCATCGATATTCATGGCGCGGCGCGATGCAAAATGCAAAACCGCCTGCTTCCGTTGCGCCGGACAGAACAGCCCGCCAGTACAGCGTGTCACTGCCTCGCCGGGCAAGCGCACCGCTTTGGCGCCGCATACCGGACAATGATCAGGCATGATAAAGCGCTTGACGTGTGGCGGCCGCTTCTCCTTCTGTACAGCCACCACTTCGGGAATGACGTCGCCCGCCCGCCGCACCGTCACGCTGTCACCGATCATTACGTCCTTGCGCCTGATTTCATCCTCATTGTGCAGTGTCGCATTAGTTACGGTGACGCCTCCGACAAATACGGGTTTCAGTCGCGCAACCGGAGTCAAAGTGCCGGTTCTACCCACCTGCACATTGATTTCCAGCACTTCGGTCACCGCTTCCTGCGCCGGAAATTTGTGCGCCACCGCGAACCGGGGGGCGCGGGAAACGAAACCGAGCTTCTCCTGCTGCGCCAGATCATTAACCTTATATACCGTGCCATCTATGTCGTAAG
>JAKDLC010000149.1 GCA_030453055.1 Nitrosospira sp. | reverse complement strand
GGTGAGGCCCGCTACGGGATGAATTGCACGGTTTTTGCGGCGCATGGCTGCGTTGTTCGCAACGCCTTGGAATGGAACGACCATTCCGCGTCGTTGCGCCTTGCCCTGCACCCCAAAAACCGCACACTTCACCCCGTCCAACTACCGGATTTAGGTTGAATTATCCGCAAATTACAGAAGATTGCAAGGGTAGTTTTTAATCTCCGCGGGTTATCCCTCCGCAGTACCCAATTTTTGTGAATCGATTTATCTGGAGCGCTGCGTTATTATGGCATCAGTTTCCCCGACCTCCTCCATGCCTGATATCGACTCATTTTTTTCTTCCACCGGCCCGCTTGCCAAAACTGTGCCTGGCTATAGTATGCGCGCGCAGCAGTTGGAAATGGCGCAGGCCATCGCGGGCACGATCGCGGCAAACACTGTGCTGGTCGCCGAGGCGGGCACCGGTACAGGCAAGACCTTTGCCTATCTGGTACCGGCGTTGCTGGCCGGTGGCAAGGTGATCATTTCCACCGGCACCAAAACTTTGCAAGACCAGCTTTTCAACCGCGACATTCCCACCGTGCGGGCCGCGCTCAAAGCGCCAGTCACTGTGGCGTTGTTGAAGGGACGAGCCAATTACGTCTGCCGCTACCATCTGGAGCGTACAGTGCAAGAGGGGCGCGCAAGCTTTGCCAGTCGCGAGGAAGTAAAGTATCTCAAGCTGATCGAACGCTACGCCGGCGTCAGCAAAAGCGGCGATAAAAGCGGCCTGAGTGAAGTGCCCGAAAACGCCGCAGTCTGGCAGCAGGTGACCTCCACTCGCGACAATTGCCTGGGCACCGATTGCCCCGACTACAAGAATTGCTTCGTCATGGAAGCCCGCAAACAGGCGCTTTCGTCAGATGTGGTGGTAGTCAATCATCATCTGTTTTTTGCCGACGTGATGCTGCGCGATGAAGGCTTGGCGGAGCTTCTTCCCGCCTGCAATACGGTGATATTCGACGAAGCCCACCAGCTGCCGGAAACCGCCAGCCTGTTTTTCGGCGAGTCGGTAAGCACCAGCCAATTGCTGGAGCTTGCTCGCGACGCGGAGGCCGAAGCGCTGTTGGGCGCCAAGGATTTTACCGCCCTCCCCCCCGCCATTGCGGCGATGGAAAAAGCAACGCGCGATTTGCGCCTGACTATCGAAGGCGAGAATACGCGCATGCCGCTGGCTGCGGTGATGAAAAACGCCGGATTCGGCAGTGCGCTGGATGGGCTGCTGGTAACGCTGGACGCGCTGGCGGCGATGCTGGAAAGCCAGGCCGAGCGCTCGGAGGGGCTGGAAAACTGCTGGCAGCGCGCGCGCGAAATCGCCGGCGACATAAAACGCTGGCGCGACCAGGCCGAAGCCGAAGGATTCGTGCGTTGGGTGGAAGTGTTCAGCCACGCGCTGCAACTCAACGCCACGCCGCTTTCCATTGCGGAAATATTCAGCAAGCAGCTAAGCGGCGCTCCGCGCGCCTGGATATTCACCTCCGCCACGTTGTCGGTGAAGGGCGACTTCTCGCATTACAACAGTGAAATGGGCTTGAATGTAGGAGCAACCGCTTCGCAGTCGGCCTGTTGGAACAGCCCGTTCGATTTCGCCAACCAGGCCCTGCTCTACGTGCCTGTCGGCCTGCCCGAACCAAACAGCCGCGAATACACCGAATCAGTGGTGAAAGCCGCACTACCGGTGTTGAAAGCCAGCCGCGGCCGCGCATTTTTCCTGTGCACCAGCCTGCGGGCGATGCAGCGGGTGCATGCGTTGCTGCTGGCGGTGTTCGAGCAGGAAAAACTCGACTATCCCATACTGCTGCAGGGCCAGGGTTCGCGCTCTTACATGCTGGAGCGTTTTCGCAAGATGGGCAATGCTGTCCTTATCGGCAGCCAATCCTTCTGGGAAGGGGTGGACGTGCGCGGAGAAGCCTTATCGCTGGTGGTGATCGACAAGCTGCCGTTCGCCCCGCCCGACGACCCGGTGCTCTCGGCGCGCATCGAGAAAATCAACAAGGAAGGACGCAATGCCTTCATGGAATATCAACTGCCGCGGGCCGTCATCAATCTCAAGCAGGGAGCGGGACGTTTGATCCGCGATGAAACCGATCGTGGCGTATTGATGATCTGCGACCCGCGCCTGATTACCAAGCCCTATGGCAGGAAAATCTGGCAAAGCCTGCCGCCGATGAAGCGCACGCGCGAACTGGCCGAGGTGGAAGCGTTTTTCGCGAGAAGTCACGATATGGCCCAAGTCAAAGTACCGGCAGAATGTTCTGAGTCGCGGGAATTGCCTCGGTAGACAGAAAGATTGCGGTCTGTCTCGCTTACTCGTGCATGAAACAATAAACGCCCGATAGTGTAGTCGTCCCTGAAAAACCCTGTCTTTACCACGTACGATGTGAGTCAACAGTGGTGAAAGGGGATTTATCCGCTATAATAAGATCACGTCGGATATTGAAGTACAACATGGCGGTACGCACTTTAAAACGGGATACCGAGTACGAAAGCGTGAAGATTTCGTTCCTCACCGACAAAGCAAACCGCGACGCGTTGGACACCATCGCAACCGCCCTGGATCGCGATCGCAGTTACATCTTGAACGAAGCGGTCACCGCTTACCTTGAGATGCAGCAATGGCATCTCAAGGACACTCGTAAAGCAATCGAAGAAGCCGACGCGGGCGATTTTGCCAGCGATCGGGAAGTCCGGCAGGCATTCGCCAAATACTAATACCGGTCGAGCGGTGAGGGGCCTTCTCCCGGATGCTCATTCGTAATGTCTTTATGCGGCTCAGACCCGGTAACGGACCTTGCTTCCTCGCGCGTCTGCTGCTTTTTGGCAGCGCGATCGCCTATTTTCTCTTCAGCCCTGTTCCCGTGGGTTTCGTCGCTTACGACATCGCCTTCATTTACTGATTGATCCGGTGCCTGCTCTGATGGCTGGTCCGGCGATTGATCTGCCTTGTTTTCAGAAGAATTTTCCATGATGGCTCCCGCACTGAGTCTGGCAATAGCGCCAGGATAATAACGCTATTCCATATTACCGGTATATTCAGTGCGATACCGTACATTCTCGGGGGAAGCGGCATTATAATCAGCGAAGAATTTGCATTACGATTTCGCTTGACCGTTCGCATGCCGGGCAGCCACAAGCGGGGTACGGGTACGACGCTAACCTTTTATGTAAACTAATTCTTAAGAAAGGCATCGCATGACTGAATGGGAATTTACTGGAAACGTTGCAAGTTGGATTAACGTCATTCTTTCCCATAATCCTCAGCTCCCTTTCTCCGCCGCGAAACTCGAACAACGTGGCTCGGGGTCCAACAAACGCCGGGATCTCACCATTCTCGACAAAAGTGGCCGGGCTATTCTGACCGGTGAAGTAAAACTCCCCTACTCCAAAGACGGCGGTACACCTTATAACCCGGCTGTCGTAAAGGATGCGCGAGCAAAAGCGCGCATGGCGGAGGTAGATTATTTTTTTACCTGGAACGTCAACGATTGCGTGCTGTGGGAAACCGAACCCAAGGCGGGTACACCGCGTGATCACGATTACAAATCGTGGAAAGTGACCAGCGTGCATCGCGAGGGGCACATGGAAATGCCCATGACCGAGAGCGCGATAACGCGCTGGCTTCCGGGTTTTCTGCACGATGTGGCGCGTATCCTGCTTGGCACGGCCGCGATAGGCCACCTCAAGCCGGATGAGAAATTCATTGAGCGGCTGGAATCGGCACTCAAGCTGCCCATTCTCCTTACGCTGGATGAACTCGATAGCCGCTACAAAAAACCGGGCGAGAAATCCGATCTTGATTTGTGGATACGCGATCATTTGCTGCGCACCATCACGGATGATCCTGACGGCATTCGAGACAATCTGGAAACGACGGCCAAATTCGCCTGCTATACACTGGTCACGAAATTGGTGTTTTACGAAGCGTTGCTCAAGCGCTTCGGCGGCGAAATGGAAAAAATTACGATTGCATCGCACGTCACCACCGGCGAAGACCTCCGCACGCATTTCGAAGGATATTTTGCTGAAGCAAAAAAAGCCACCGGTGATTACGAAACCGTTTTTGGAGAAGATCACACGCGCATTGGCAATCGTATCCCGTTCTACGCCGATACCGCTGTCCCGCACTGGCGAGAACTGGTTGAACAGATTCATCTGTTCGACTTCTCGCAACTCGATTATGAAGTCATAGGGGCAATTTTTGAGCGCCTTATCAGCCCGGCGGAGCGCCATAAATACGGACAGTACTACACCCGTGTGGAGGTGGTCGATCTGATCCTGAGCTTCTGTATTCAAACCGGTGAAGAAACCATTCTGGACCCGGCTTGTGGCGGCGGCACGTTTCTCGTTCGCGCCTATGCACGCAAGAAAGAATGCGCCCCGGAGCAGAAGCATCAGGGTCTTCTCGCCGATCTGTACGGCGCGGATATTGAGGGTTTTGCCACTCAGCTCACCACCATTAATCTCGCCACGCGCGAACTTATCAATGCGGAAAACTATCCCCGCATTGCCCATATCGACTTCTTTGGCGTACTGAGCGGTAAATCATTTTTGTCTCTGCCTTCGCAAGTCAAGACCAAAGGTCTTGGTGAATCGCAACATCATGACGTCTCAATACCGCCGCTGGATGCGGTTGTTGGCAACCCTCCCTATGTGCGGCAGGAAGATATTCCTAAAACCAGAGCCAGGAGTAAAACGGGGCCCGAGGCGGGAACCAAGGAGTACTACCGCAGCCTCGTAAAGCGTGAGAGCGGCGCGAATCTCGGCGGTCGCAGCGATCTGCACTGCTATTTCTGGCCGCATGCCTGGACTTTTCTCAAGGACGAAGGCTATCTCTGCTTTCTCACCTCCAGCCAATGGCTTGACGTCGAATATGGTTTCCGCCTGCAAGCGTGGATTCTGGAAAACTTCGAGCTGATTGCGGTGTTTGAGAGCGTGGACGAACCCTGGTTTGTCGGTGCGCGCGTCGCCACCACGGTGACTATCCTGCGCAAGCAGCCGGATAGCGAGAAGCGCATGAACAACACGGTTCGTTTCGTGCAACTGCGGCGGTCCATTGCGGAAATGCTCTCCCACGATGGCACGACGGCCGGAGCCGTTGTCGCGGCAAATCGCTTTCGCGATGAAATCCTGGGGCTGACCGAGAATACCATCAATAGACGTTACCGCGCCCGGCTGGTGAAGCAAAGCGTGCTGTGGAATGATGGCGTCGCGCTGGGCGCGCTGATGAGCAAGAGTGGTGGCGGAGGTGCGGGGGATGAGGAGCCTATCGCGAGCGCCACCGCTTACTACGGCGGTAAATGGGGGGTGCACCTGCGCGCCCCCGATCTATGGTTCCAGCTTCTCGACGAATTCGGCGACAAGCTTGTGCCCTTGGGTCAATTGGCTGAAGTGCGCTTTGGCGTAAAAAGCGGCAACGATGTGTTCTTTTTTCCCAAAGATCGCAGTGAGGATTGCCTCAAAGAGCTTGCCGATCCTCATGAATTCGAAAGAATCTATAAGGTACCGCGCAAGGACGTGGCCTCCGGGAATGTAAAGCTCGTTGCATGCGGAACCAAACGTGAGAATGGCCGTACGGACCTCAAACCCGTTGAATCGAAATATCTGGAACCTGAGGTCCATAGCCTTATGGAAATCGATAGTTTCACGGTGAGGCCGGAGAATTGCGGACGCATGATCTTACTGGTGGGCAAGAAGAAAAGCGACATCAGGGACAAGCATGTG
>JAKDLC010000148.1 GCA_030453055.1 Nitrosospira sp. | reverse complement strand
CTGCACCCCAAAAACCGCACACTTCACCCCGTCCAACTACCGGATTTAGGATAAATCCACATTCGTCCTCTTCAGGAATTATTTCCGGAACCACCACCACAGCAGCGCCGACAGAAATAACGACAAGAGCAAACCCGTTGTTACCGGAAAATAAAAACTGAAATTTTCGCGCTCGATGGTAATGTCTCCCGGCAGCCGCCCGAGGGGTAATCTCGATAACCAGGGCCATGCAAAGCCCGCGAGCAATAACAGCAGACCGAGCAGGATGAGCAGACGTTGCATAAAGATTCCCGGAAGACGCTTTAGTGTAAACGTTTTTTCGGAACAGTTGAACTCGCTCACGGTAAGTACAGCTTAGCATTTCCATAAGTGTGCTAGCACACGGAAAGTTCGCGCAATCGCGTATATAATTCAACTTTGTATTTCTCATTAAGGCTAAGAAAAAAATGATCCGATTCTTGATTCCGCTTATTGCCTTGTTCGCGACACACGCTGCAGCGATTGAGGAAATTAATGGTTGCCGTATCACCTCGGGCACTCTTTGCGTAGAGAAGGATCTTCGCAGCGCCAATCTACGCGGCGCCGATCTTGCCCGCGCCGGCTTTCGCCTGACGAATTTGAGCGGCGCCGACTTGCGGGACGCAAATTTATTCAATGCGAACATGGATCTCGCCAAGCTCACCGGCGCCAACCTCAGCGGAGCGATGCTGAATGACGCGGATTTGACAAATGCCACCATGGTTGACGTCAAGCTCAATAACGCGCAGCTAAACGGCGCCAACCTTAAAAGCGCCAACCTGACGGGCGCGGATCTCACCGGCGCACAGCTCAAAGGCGCCAATTTAAGTGGCGCGCATCTTATCAAGGCGCAATTGCGCAATGCCCAGCTTCAGCGAGCGGATTTATCGGGCACCATGCTGACACAGGCGGATTTTCGCGGTGCTGATCTGTCTGGCGCAAGGCTGGACAACGCAACGGTACAAGGCGCCGATTTCACAGGTGCGATCCTCGATCGTGTCGATTTCTCACAGGTAATCGGCATCTGCACGGGTTGTCCCGCAAGTGGTAAGTGAATCCGGGATTCCGGAATCAACTATGTACGCCAGCGTACGGAACGGCTCGGAAACTGACGCTAGACTCAATGTGACGTAATAATCCAACTAGTTCGGATGTTTCATAAATTCGCGTGATGATTGCGACAGTTTTCTCACTTTTGTTAAGGAGCACGATATGAATATTCTGATAACGAACTCCCGTAGTTTCCTGGTTGCCATCGCATTGATGTTTGGCGTATCCGCCGCAACGGGCGTTTATGCGCAAGAGTCCGGCGATAAATCGAAAATGGATAAGTCGATGCCAAAGCCGGGAAAAAAGGACGGGGACATTGAAATACCGGTACTGGTGATGGTTCCTCCCAGGGTTTCGCTGAACATGATGACGGAGGGCTGCTGGGCGAAGCTGTACGATAAGGAAAACTTTCAGGGCGACAGCTTATTGCTGGCCGGCCGGATCAACTGGCCGCACATGATCGGACCCCGCGGTTACAATTGGGAGGGCAATGTTCGCAGCATAGAAACCGGGCCCAAGGCCAATCTAACCCTTTACGACAACCGGCATTTCCAGGATCAGGACGTGTTTATCGGTGCGGGTAAACGAGTCGCCGAGCTATCAAATAAAATGGGCTTTCTTGATTCGGTCCATTCATTGATGCTCAGTTGTATATAGTCCGCTTCGGGTTAATTCAGGAATCACTCAAGGCCGGCACCAGTCGAGGACAATCCGTGTAAGAATATGGAGCCGGCCATGAAAAAAATGTTCGGCGCCGGGAACCACAACTACCGGTAATTCCTGCGGAGCGGCCCAGTCAAGAACAGTTTTGAGAGGAACGACGTCGTCCCGATCTCCGTGGATGAGCAAGACCCTGGGGGCGTATCCAGTATCGTGTTTAACGCCGGGAACGATAATAGGCGGAGCGCTCAATCTCTCAACCGCCGGCGCCACTATTATCAGATTCCGTGGCTTGAGCCGTTGAGCGGCGTGCGCCTGAATTGCGCCGCCAAAGGAAAATCCCGCCAGCAACAATGGCGTGCGCGTATCGAAGCGGGCATCGAATATTTTCTGGATGGTTTCAGCCACCGCAACCACGTCTTCTGTCTCACCCGCGCCATTATCGTTATCCGAGTTATGCGGGCCTTCGCTTCGTTCGACGCCGCGAAAATTGAATTTGACCGCGATGAATCCCAATCCAAGCAAAGTTTTAAACAGGGTATGCACCACCTTGTTATTCATGGTGCCGCCATACAGCGGATGCGGGTGCGCAATGATGGCGATGCCGCACGGGCGACTGACATCCGGCTCAGCCAGAACCGTTTCCAGCTTCCCTGCCGGGCCATCGATGAATAACTGCTGAGGAGTGTTTCTCAGGTTCAAGTTTTCTCTTGCCTATGCCTCAAATTCTTAGCCGTTCGACTACACGCCCGTTTCTCAGATGTTCCTCGATGATCTCATCGATGTCTTCTTTATCCACATAGGTGTACCAGACTTCTTCCGGATAAACCACGATAACCGGACCTTCATTGCAGCGGTCAAGGCACCCTGCATTATTGATCCGTACCCTTTTGTTCTTGCTGTCGAGCCTGAGCGCCTTGATTCGCTCCTTGGCGTAATCGCGCATGGCCTGCGCGCCATGATTGTTACAGCACACGGCGCCTGCTTCGCGCTGGTTCACGCAGAAAAACACATGCCGCAGATAATAGCTCATAGGAACGTTCGGGGAATTAAGGAATAAAGATTATACCGGAAGGTACGATTATTTCTTTGGCAGATAGTTTTATCCAGGTTTCTCGATGCGCCCTATCTCAATTTTATTTCAGTCCACAAGCGGCTCAGCAGACGGCGCTGCCTGCGGTCCAGGTCCTGCAGCATTTCCAGCCGTGTGAGCAATTCGTCGCCCGGAAATATCGCTTTGTTGTCTGCGATCTCCGGACGGAGATATTGCATCGCATCCCTATTGGGATTGCCGGATCCTATAAGGTTGGTGAGTTCGGCGGAGTTCTTTCCATCCAGCATAAAGTTGATGAATTGATGGGCGAGATCGGGACGATTTCCGCTTCGATGCAGCACCATGCTGTCGAGCGCCAGAACCGCGCCTTCCTTTGGCGTCGAGTAGCCGATAGTGAATTCGCGCCCGGTCTTTTTTGCGTCGAGCGCGGCCTGGAACATGTCATTGGAATAGCCGTGCGCCACCCACAGGTTGCCTGCCGCCAGTTCCTTGACATAACTGGTATTGCTGAAAGCCGCCCAGTAGGGCTTGGCGCGCACGATCAGGTCCGCGGCCTGCTTCCAGTGTGCTTCATCGGTATCGTTAACCGAATAGCCCAGGTACTTGAGCGCCGCCGCCATCAGTTCGCGCTGGCTATCGAGCACCGTCACGCGCCCTTTGATTTTTTCCAGGTATTCCGGTTCAAAAATGATTGCCCAGGTGTCGGTAGGCAGACCGAGCTCCTTCATTTTTTCCCGATTGAAGCCGAGCAGGGTAAGCGTGTAGGCATAAGGAACCGAATACTTGTTGCCGGGATCGAACCGGGTGTCAAGGTATGCGGGATCGATATTCTTGAGATTGGGTAGTAACGATTTATCCAGCGGCCGCAGCGCGCCCTGTCGAATAAGCGTATCCACCGCATTACCGGTGGGAACGATGACATCATAGCCGGTCGCACCGGCCGCCAACTTCGCCAGCATTTCCTCATTGTCGGAATAGTAGTCCTGCGAGAGTCTGCAATGACAGAATTCCTCGAAGCGCGCAACCGTTTCCGGAGCGATGTAATTATTCCAATTGAATATATGCAGAACGTTTTTCCCGGTATCGGGTAAACCCGCGTTTTCATCGTGTCGGGAGCAGCTCGCGATGAACAGGCACATCCACGCGAGCAGGAATATGAGCGATGCCAGCGGCCGCGGCGGCGCATACCATGGGTTCATTATTTCGCTTCGTCGCGCGGCATTCTGACCTCGCCTGATGAGGCGCGTGCTTCCAGCCTGGCGGCGATGATGATCATGATCAGCGTAAGTAGCATCAATAATGTGGAGATGGCGTTCACTTCCGGCGTCACGGCGACCTTTATCATGGTATAGATCTGGAGGGGCAGAATCGGTTCGCCCACGCCTTTGGTAAAGAAGGTGATGACGAAGTCATCGATGGACAAGGTGAACGACATTAATGCGCCCGCAATCACCGCAGGCATGATCAGCGGTAGCGTGACAAGGCGAAAAGTCTGCCACGGAGACGCCCCCAGATCGCGCGCCGCTTCAAATATACTTTCGTCCATGCCTTGCAGCCGCGCCCGTACGATGATGGCGACGAAGCCGATACAGAACGTGGTGTGCGCGATGATGATGGAGACCATGCCGAGCGTAAGATTCAGCACTTGCAGAAAGAACAACAACAAGGATACGCCCAGCAGGATTTCGGGCATCGCCACCGGCGTGAATACCAATACCGGCAACACTTTAAGTTTGTATCGGTGTATCGCCAGGCCGGCCATGGTGCCGAGCATCGTGGCGCCAACACTCGCGCTGACCGCGATGATCAGCGAATTACGTGCGGCGGTGAGCATTTCCTCGTCGTTGAGCAGCACCTTGTACCAGTGTAGTGTAAAGCCCACCCACTCGGCATTCAGTCTGGAATCGTTGAACGAATACAGCACCACGATAGCGAGTGGAATATACAGGAACGCGTAAACCAGCGCAGCTGCGACCCACAGCCGGATATTGCCATGGCTCATGCTTGCCGCCCCATGGCGGAGCGACCGAACCATGTGGCCAGGCCGGCGATGGATAGCACGGCAAGCGTCAACATGATCGACAGCGCCGAGCCGAAAGGCCAGTCGCGGGTGCCCAGGAACTGATCCTTGATCAGGTTGCCGATGAGTATGTCCCCTGTGCCCCCCAAAATGTCCGGCACTGCGAACATGCCGAGTACCGGTATGAACACCAGCGCGGACCCCGCGAATACGCCAGGTAGCGATAGCGGCCAGGTGACGCGCCAAAAACGTTGCCAGCCGGTGGCGCCCAGATCCTGCGCCGCATCCAGAAGCGAGGGATCGTGCTTTTCCAGGTTGGTATAGAGGGGCAGCACCATAAACGGCAGGTGTACATAAACCATGCCTACCAATACCGCGAACGGAGAGAACAACAATGTCACCGGGGCGATCCCGAATAGCCCGAGAATGGCATTGATAAAATGGCTAAGCCCGGATTGCGGGCCAAGAATGATCATCCAGGCGTAAATGCGGATCAGAAAATTGCTGGCGAACGGCAACACCACCAACAGCACCATCAGATTGCGCAGGCTTTTTTTGCTGCGCGCGATCAGTAACGCCAACGGATAAGCCATGATGAGACAGATCAGCGTCGTGGCCGTCGCAACGCCAAAAGATTTGAGGAAAATTCTGGCGTAGAGAAAATCGCTGAAAAAAAAACGATAAGCCTCCAGCGTGAGACCGTATTCGCCGCGGACTGCTCCCGCAGGCGCTGCAATAGGCGCCAAGCCTCCAAACTCGCCGGGAAAGCGGAACGAAGTGAGGATCATGATCAGGCTGGGCGCAACGAAGAAAACCACCAGGAATAATAGCGGCGGCCCGCTCACCAGGAATCTGGCGAGGCGGTTTTTCCTGGTATCTTCCCTGACGGCGCCTTCCATACCTACTTTAATCATCCTAAAACCGGTAGTTGACCGCTCATT
>JAKDLC010000147.1 GCA_030453055.1 Nitrosospira sp. | reverse complement strand
AAGTAGGGAATCTCAAGCAGGGAATGATCAAATCGCGATGGAAGGCGGTGCAGCGGCGCATTGGACAGGGGCGAGCGGTGGTGCTAGACTGAAACCAAGTATGGTTACCGCGTATGAAATAGCAAAAGCCGGGGGCAAATATAGCGGCTGGTACAAGGAGCAACTTAAACTTAACGAAAAACAGCTGTCAAAAGGGATACGGAGTTTTGAAAACCAGATTGCGCGGCATGAGAAATGGATCATCGATCCCGCTTCCAAGATGGCGGATTATCATGCGTATGACCCTCGCCGGCGAGAAGCGCTTATCAAAGGCTGGAAACAGGATATCGAGCGCCACATGGATTCCATTAAAATACTGCGTGGCATATTGAAGGAGCGGGAAAATGGATAAGAAACACGATTACGGATCAATTTTGAATGCCATGGTCGAGATGGCAAAGGAGCGCGGAATGCAGAACCCCGGCAGTGACTATGCGCTGGCGTGCTACCAGTTTCTTGAGACAGCAATCTCGGAAGCGGAAGTGTGGGACGTGCCCCTCGAAGACATCGGGCTGAAAGGGTTCGATACCGACGAATTACTACGCACTCCAGGTCGCAAGACTGCCTGATCCATAGTAGCTGCACACTTCTCTAGCCAAAAGCCCGCCTCGTGCGGGCTTTTTTGTCCCGATCTATGCACATTTTCTGTGGATAACCATGTTACTGTAACGCGGCGGCTGATGTACAGAAGTGGATTTTAACGGGGAAGATGCCGGAATGCGCCAAATAGGCGGAAAAATTACCGGTTAGCCAGTAACCATCAGCATAAATCGGGCCCCGGGCTTATTTCATTGACCAGCGTGGCCCAAGCTATTAGTATATGCACCTCTCCCAATTCCCCGATAGCTCAGTCGGTAGAGCGACGGACTGTTAATCCGCAGGTCCCAGGTTCGAGCCCTGGTCGGGGAGCCATCTTCCGTTACTACGAACCGTATCAAATCCAGTACCATTCACGAGTTTTTCAGGCCGGTACTC
Source organism: Nitrosospira sp. (assembly GCA_030453055.1). Lineage (GTDB taxonomy): Bacteria > Pseudomonadota > Gammaproteobacteria > Burkholderiales > Nitrosomonadaceae > Nitrosospira. The sequence goes on along the minus strand of JAKDLC010000147.1, from coordinate 4,744 downwards.
AATCCTAATCCCTTGATCATTCACAACGATTTGATCGATGAATGGGAATATCGCCTGATATATCCATGACTCAAACCGGGAAACAATGGTGGACAGCGTTGTCGTTATCGGTAGCCTTGCATTCCTGATTGGCCTCGTTTGGCTGGGGGTGTGGGTTTTCCGGAAAATCATGCGCGGTGAAATCGGGGTCAGCGTTAACACGGCGTTGCTGGCATTGCTTGTGGTTATCCTGCTCGTGCCTTTTGCAATGAATCTTTCCGCCCATTTCGTATACGAGAAGATGCACCACTCATCAGGCACGACGGAAGGGGCCGCGGCATCGAACTGAGGTGTTTTGCGCAAACGGTGCCGAGTAAATCGGGCGGTTAATGGTGGAGGTCAACATGTCCCACGCTCTGAAACTCTGGCCGCTGCTCACGGGCTCGATCCGTTATGAGAAGACCCTCTCGACGCGCAACCGCGGTCATGGCGAATTTATCGATGCGCCGATTCTCGCTTATCTGATAGAGACACCAAACGGACGCATTCTCTACGACGCGGGATGCGACTACCGCAAGGTGGCGGAGCCAACCCTGTGCGTCAGGTATTTTGACCCCATGCGCCCGCAAGTGGAACCGCCCGATATGCGGGAAGGACAGCGTATTCCGCGCTACCTGGCTCAACCGGGACTCGCGCCATCCGATATCGATCTTGTGTTTATCGGCCATTTGCACTTTGACCATGTGGGTGGTCTTGGCGATCTGCCGGGCTGCGAAGTACATATCCAGACCGATGAATTGGCTGCGGCGTGTACCGGACTGGATGGCAGCGTGTTTGCCGATGAACTGGCCAATGCGGGTCAGTGGCGGATAAAAACGGGTGAATATCGCGTGGCGCCGGGGGTATACGCCATCGCCAGTCCGGGCCATACGGCGGGTCATATGTCGCTATTCATCGAGCTGCCGAAGCATGGGCCTGTCATTTTGTGTGGCGATGCGGCCGATCTGAGCGAGAACTTGTCTGAGGAGATTGCTCCGGGTTGCTGCTGGCAGGATAACGAGGTGCTGGCTTTGGCCAGCATCCGTAAACTGAAAGTCCTGGCACGCAGAGAAGACGCGGAGCTTTGGCCGAATCACGACATGGATTTTTTCCGCAGCTTACCGGATTTTCCGGCGTGGCGAGATTAGCGGTCTGTCAGACTCAAAGGAAATCGACTGCGAAAGCGTCCGGGCGGTCCATATTTCATTGTGAGGCTTGATGGGTTACTACAAAAACTGTCATTCCCGCGAAAGCGGGAATCCATGGGTTTCCGGTTGCCCGAATTCACCCCACCGCAGGATGACGACCTGTTCTGGTCAGCACCTGGACTCCCGCTTTCTCGGGAATGACAGAGTTAAGGGAAATAGACGTAGGGCAATGTGCCTGCATAATGAAAAAAACAGAAATATCGTTGACAGCGAACAGAGTATCTACATCAGCGCGGGGTTCAAAGGGCCGTGATTCACGGCATACATATATAAGATAAAGCGGTTGATTATCCCGATTTTTGGGAGCACTATAGAAATTGATTGCATTTTGTCAACTTCTTTATGATCAAAGTGTCTACATAGTATATTCTGATCATTGGCGATAAGGTATTCCATAATAATTTTTACAATTACTAAACGGGTGGAAGAAAGGAAGGGAAGCCAAATGCTTAATACAATGGGTGAACGGCAGAAACAATTGCTCAAGCTACTGCGCGGGAGCAAGCTTGGCCTGAGCGTGGATGAGCTTTCGAAAGGACTTGAAATCACGCGAAATGCGGTACGGCAGCATCTTGCCTCCCTGGAAGCAGCGGGATTCGTGAAAAGTGGCGCCATGCGGCCTTCAGGAGGAGGGCGCCCACAACAGCTTTATGTCCTGACCGAGCTTGGCAGGGAGACTTTTCCACGCCAATACTCGTGGCTTGCCCAGTTAGTGGTGTCATCGGTTCAGCGTGAAGAAGGCGCCGAAAATATGGGTAAGCGTCTGAACGAGATTGGCGCCGGTGTTGGACGGCAGATGCGTAGTGAATATCCCGGTCTGACTACGCACGACGAGAAGGTGGAGAAGCTGGCCGAGTTAATGGACCAGCTTGGTTATAACGCAAAAACTGCGACATTGCCGGGTGGTGAGACGGTGATCGAAGCAGATAACTGCGTGTTTCACAGGATGGCGGTGAAAGATACCGAGATTTGCCATCTGGACCGGGGCTTGATGGAGACCTTCACCGAAAGCAAAGTCGAGCAACACGAATGCATGGCCCATGGCGGTAATTTGTGCCGGTTCAGATTCAAACCGAAAGATGAGCCAAAGGACGAGTCCAAAGACGAGTCTAATGACGAGCCGAAGGCGAGTGTCCGTTGAGCTTTGAGCCGCTGCCGCAGTTTAATACCGGCGATGTCCTGTCCGGTCAAACAGTCAAACCGGCATCGGCAGCAATAACGCGGATTCCACCAGCACGTCGACCCCCGTGTCCGCCGTTATCGCGCGCGCCGGAATGTCTTTGCCGGCACGCCACTGCGCTACCGCATCGCACTTGGATTCTCCACTGACCAAAAATATTATCTGCCGTGAGCGGCTGAGCCGCGCCGCGCTCAGTGAGACGCGCTGTGGCGGCGGCTTGGGTGAATCCAGTACCGCCAGCGTGTCGGGCGAATCGGGTTCGGTTCCCCATTCGTGGCCCGGAAACAGGCTGGCGGTATGGCCATCCTCGCCGAGCCCCAGCAGCGTTAAATCGAAAACGCCAACGTTATTCAAGGCCTGTGCATATTCCCAAGCCGCCAGATCCGCCCCAAGCTCGCCCGGAATTGCGTATAACTGATCTGCGGGAATCTCGACATAATCGAGCCAGGCTTCTCCGGCCATGAGAGAGTTGCGCCTCGGGTCCGTGGGTGGTACACAGCGTTCGTCACCGAAATAGATATGCCAGGCTGACCAGTCGGTTTGCGCCGCGCGCAGTTTTTTGTAAACTGCGCGCGGCGTATCGCCGCCTGCGAGCACCAGGTGAAACTGTCCGCGTTTTTGTATTGCCGCGGCGGCGCTGTCGAGAATCATGCTCAGCGCCACCTCTTGCAGCTCGGACAGGTCGGCGACGGCACGCCATCGGCATTGTCCGGAATTGGTGGAACTCGTGGGTTTCAAGGGTTTTACACGCATTAATGATTCTTTGTAAATAGCCGGCACCGACTGTCAGACGTAAGGGAAACAGGGCCGCGAAAGTTTCGAACCGGGCAAGTTGCTAATCCGGCCTGATCGCCATTTTACCGCTACCGAGGAATAATATCGCGAGGCTGGAAAATAAATAAAAACCTTGCAATTCGAGCGCCCAGCCACCGGTGTTCGTCAATGTAAGGAACTCCGCGCGGTGCACCAGTATAAGCGCAAATATCATATTGCCGAGAACGAGCAAAGCACCAATGCGCGAAAAAAATCCCAGAATAATCATTAGCGGCGCAATAACTTCTCCCACATAAACGCCATAAGCCAGAACGGTGGGTAAATCAATGGCCGCAAGTTTTGTTTTGATGAAGTTGAGAGAATCCGGATTCAGTATCTTGAATGTTCCGTGGAACAATATCAGAAATCCGACCGTAAGGCGCAAAATCAATTTGCCTAAGGCGTCATTTTGCGATGGATTACTCATGGGCCTTCCTTTTGAAGTTTTACGAGTATTCCAAATCCGGCTAGTCGGCTAGTTGTGGCGAACGGTCAACCATCGGATTCGGAATGGGGGTTCAACGCGTATAGCGAAGATATATCACTATCTTCGGAGAAAGATTCCGATTGAAATTTTGAATCGTGACGAACGCGTTACCTATCCATACTATTTAGTCCCGGATAATGTCTGTCAGTTCATTTTTCCAGATTTTAGCCCGGCGCGTTACTGGAAAATTCGGACCTATTCAGAGATTCCTTGTCTTCAGGTCTTACATCTTTGCACTCTGGCGTCCGAAGCGGGATGCGTTCAGCTTCACGTCGGCATGCGCCCAAGCCTTTTTGAAGCGCGCCTCGATGAGCGCCGCCTGATCATCTTTCTTTTGCGCGCGCAACGCTTGCATCAATCCGTAAAGTGCCCAACCGTTGTCGCGATTGCGCCGCAGGTCTTCCCAATACACCGTTTCCGCTTCGGCCGGACGCCCTGATTTCAGCAGGATGGCGCCCAGCGCCAGTCGTGGCGGAAAGTGAAATTCCGAGGGTTCCGTATACACCAGGGCATCTTCCAGGCGAACCGCCCGTTCAAGCTGCGCGATAGCCTGATCGAATTGTCCGCGTGCGGCGGCGATCTCGCCGGCGAGTACTTCGGGTGCGGCGTTGAGCACAGTGCGTGCGGTATTTTTCGAGAAAAGCGGGATGTCCAGCGATGGGTCCTTCATGATCTCGCGCAATGCCTCCAGCTCCTGCTCAGCTTGTTGCAACTGCTCCGTCGCAACAAACGCGAGGCCGCGAACATAGTGCCAGCTTCCTTGTAAAAATGGGTTGGTGGACGGCGGCGCCGGTTCTTCAAGAATCTCTTTCCAGTGTCCAAATCTGGCAAGCGTCCAGTATGGCACCATGCGGAATATTGCTGTCAGCGGTATCTCCTTCAGCACCGTATCGTCTATCTTACCGGCAACTTCCCGTGCAGATTCGATTGCAATCTTGCCTTGGCCATCTGCCGTCGCAGCAAACCAGAGAAAGTGAATGTTATGCGGGTAGTACATCATCGGGTACAATCCTTGGGCGCGGCACTGCGTGATGTAAT
>JAKDLC010000146.1 GCA_030453055.1 Nitrosospira sp. | reverse complement strand
CTGAGGTAGTTGTTCCACTTGAATTCCCGGTCATCCTCACCCGTGTCCCAATAGCGGCGTGCCTGCAGGCCATGTATCAGGCTGCGATAATGGAGCACCGGCAGGTCAAAGCCGCCGCCGTTCCAGGAAACCAGTTGGGGACTGTATTTGTCGATGCCTTCAAAGAACCGGCGGATGAGTTCCGCCTCGGAATCTGCCGCACTTCCCAACGACCACACGCGGAAATCATCCCTGTCGCGCAGCGCGCACGAAATTGCCACTACTCTCTGCACGTGCAATGGCAGAAAATCATTGCCGACAGCCTGGCGGCGTAACTGAAACGCCATGTCGGCAATATCAGCCGGCGCGAGCTGCGGGCCGAGATCATGAAGCTTGCGTATCCCCTCTACATCGGGAACGGTCTCGATATCGAAAGCCAATACGGGTGTCACGCTGCTGGTATCTCTTCGGATTCTTTACGTTGCCACACTGGATTTACTTCACACTCAGGCGGGAAAAACCCCCGTGGAAAGGTAGCGGTCGCCGCGGTCGCAAACGATGGAAACGATCACCGCGTTGTGCACTTCGGCGGAAATCTTGAGTGTCGCCGCCAAAGCGCCCCCCGACGAAACCCCGGCGAAAATTCCTTCCTCTTGCGCCAGCCGCCGGGTCATTTCCTCGGCTTCCGCCTGGGAAACCAGAATAATGCAGTCTACCTGGCTGGCATCGTAGATTTTTGGCAAGTAGGCCTCCGGCCATTTCCGGATGCCGAGAATCTGAGCGCCTTCTTCCGGTTGTACGCCGATAATCTGAATTTCCGGATTTTTTTCCTTGAAATATCTGGCGCAGCCCATAATCGTGCCGGTGGTACCCATGCTGCTCACCAGATGGGTAATCTCCCCCCCGGTATCGCGCCAGATCTCGGGAGCAGTGCCTTCGTAATGCGCTCGTGGATTATCCGGGTTGGCAAACTGATCGAGGATGATTCCGCGCCCTTCATCACGCATTCGTTCAGCCACATCGCGTGCTTCCTCCATGCCCCCATCTTGTGAGGTCAACACGATCTCCGCGCCAAACGCCTTCATGGATTGCCGCCGCTCTACACTGAGGTGCTCAGGCATCACCAGTATTATTGGATAACCCATAATAGTTGCCGCCATCGCCAGGGCGATACCGGTGTTGCCGCTGGTGGCTTCTATCAGGGTATCTCCGGGTCTGATGTCCCCGCGTTCGTGCGCGCGCGTGATCATCGATAACGCCGGACGGTCTTTTACCGAACCCGCGGGATTGTTGCCTTCCAGCTTGGCGAGAATGGTGTTGCTGGTTTTCCCCGGCAAGCGTTTGAGTTTTACCAGAGGCGTGTTGCCGACTAAGTCTTCTATGGTCTTGTACATGGCCGGTTAATACGTAAGAATTCGTAAAAATCATCCGGGATTATCGCATATAGCCCCGGGTAGGAGGGGAAGGCTACAAAGCCAACCGATCATGCTAATTCCGATGGGTTACGCTTCGCTCCACCTCATCCTACCAAAGCGAGCGTTTCTTACCTGCCGGCGGATTGATTTCTCTTGCCCGGCGGCGGGTCTATTTCCTTCTTGACCGTAGTCGTTCCACCAACCGTAATATCCTTGCGGACGCGCTTTATGATACCCGGGCCTATGCCGTTGACCTTCTCCAGATCGTCCGTTAATTTGAACAGGCCGTTTTTCTTGCGATAATCGATGATAGCCTTGGCTTTGGCGGGCCCGATTCCATGAAGTGTTTCAAGCTCGGCCTGAGTAGCGCTATTAATGTTGACAGCCGCGCAGGCTGCACCGCTAAATGCGAATAGCGTGACCATAATCAGGAACGGTTTTTTCATATCTCTCTTTAGGTTTGAGATAAGGTTTTGCGCATGAATCAAAACGGAATATCGTCATCCATATCGTCGAACCCGCTGCTGCCGCTGCTGCTTCTGGCGGCAGGTTTACTGTCAGATGTACTCGACGCGGAATCGCTCTCTTCCCTCTCTCCCCTATCCGCCTCATAACTACCGCTGCCCGGTTTGCTGCCCAGCATTTTCATGTCGTTCGCGATGATCTCGGTGGTGTAGCGCTCGACCCCCGACTTGTCGGTCCATTTGCGGGTTTCCAGCCGCCCCTCGACATAAACCGAGCGGCCTTTTTTGAGATATTCACCGGCAATCTCGGCCAGTTTGCGGTAAAACGTGACGCGATGCCATTCGGTTTTTTCCTGCTTCTCGCCGTTTTTATCCTTCCAGGTTTCCGTGGTCGCCAACGTGATGTTGGTCACCGCGTCGCCATTTGTCAAATAACGGGTCTCGGGATCTTTGCCGAGGTTGCCGATGAGTATAACCTTGTTGATCGATGCCATTTATGCTTCTCCCCCCAGTAATTGAACAACTCCTTTTTCGTCAAAACCTCTCATATCCACTTTCAGGTAAGCCACGCCCTCGCTTGCCAGCACCAGCGCTTCATGCACACCGGGCAGTGCCGCCAACTGACGCGACAGTCCGCTGGCCTTGCCTGTGTCCATTTCCTCCACGTGGTACATTTTGGTGCGCACGGCGGCGGGCGCTTTCATGGTGGCGGCAAACATCAGCCATAATGTCAACAGTATGCCGCAAAACGCAAACAGCGCAAAACCGCCATGATACTCATACAGATAGCCGCCGGCGGTTGCGCCGGTGAACGCGCCGAGAAATTGAACGCTGCTATAGACGCCGATGGCCGTGCCCTTCGCACCGACCGGCGCGATTTTCGAGATGAGCGAGGGCAAAGTCGCTTCCAGCAGGTTGAACGCAGCGAAGAACACCAGCAACGCCGCCGCCGTACCCCATAAGGAGTCGAGCATATACGCCAGCAACCCCTGGCTTGCCAGCAACACCGCCACCGCAATGACAAAAACCGGTTTGAGCTTTGCTTTTTTTTCCGCGTAGATGATTGCCGGAACGATCAATACCAGTGAAAGGAGCAATACCGGAAAATATATCTGCCAGTGAGCGTCTGCCGCCAGTCCCGCCTTACGCAATGACAATGGCACGATCAGCCACAGCGCCATCAACACTGCGTGCAATGCAAATACACCGAAATCCAGGCGCAGCAGTTCGGGATTATGCAACACATTACCAAAGCGTCCGGTGGATGCTTCGGTATCGGAATGGAAACGGCTGATCAGCGGGTCGGGAATGACCTTATAAACCACCGCCATCGCCAGCAGCGCCAGCACGCCGGTCATGGCGAAAATTCCGGGCACGCCAATCAAGCGATTTAGCGCCGGCGCGACAATCAATGAGAGCGCGAAGGTGGTGCCTATGGTCATGCCAATCGCAGCCATCGCCTTGGTGCGGTGCTCTTCGCGGGTAAGATCGGCGGCAAGCGCCATCACCGCCGCCGAAATCGCCCCTGCGCCTTGAATGATGCGGCCAAAAATTACCCAGTAAATATCAGTGGCTGACGCGGCAACAAAACTACCGATGGCGAACAGAATCAAACCAATGTAAATAACCGGTTTGCGCCCGATATGGTCGGACAGCCAACCGAATGGAATTTGCAGTATCGCCTGGGTGAGCCCATAGGCGCCGAGCGCAATACCGATTAGCGTATAGTTGCCGCCACCTGGCAGACGCTCGGCATAAAATGCGAATACGGGCAGAATGATAAACATTCCAAACATGCGCAATCCATAGATACCGGCCAGACCGGCGGTAGCGCGCATCTCTATCGGCGACATTTTTTCGGGGGATGATGATACAGACATGAATCAGATTGGGAAAACGCGGGAAACTTGAGTATATTAACAGGTTTGACCGCACTCAGTAGTCCCATGGAACTCATAAAAATTCGCGGTGCGCGTACGCACAACCTCAAGAACATCAGTCTTGATCTGCCTCGAAACAGGCTGATAGTCATCACCGGGTTGTCCGGATCCGGCAAGTCCTCGCTTGCGTTCGATACGCTCTATGCGGAAGGTCAGCGGCGCTATGTGGAATCGCTCTCGGCGTATGCGCGGCAATTCCTGCAATTGATGGAAAAACCCGATGTCGATCTGATCGAGGGCCTATCCCCCGCCATCGCCATCGAGCAAAAGGCGACCTCGCACAACCCGCGCTCCACCGTCGGCACCGTCACCGAAATACACGATTACATGCGTCTGCTCTTCGCGCGCGTGGGCGATCCGCAGTGCCCGGACCACGGCATCACGCTCGTAGCACAAAGTGTTTCGCAAATGGTCGATCATGTCCTGAAACTGCCGCCGGATACCCGGCTGATGATTCTTGCGCCACTCGTGGTGGGGCGCAAAGGCGAGCAGATGGATTTAATCGATGAACTGCGCGCGCAAGGTTTCGTGCGGTTGCGGATAGATGGCGGGGTACACGAAATTGACGCATTGCCGAAATTGCAAAAGAACAAAAAACACACGGTGGAAGTGGTGATAGATCGGTTGAAAGTCTCGCTTGACGCCAAGCAGCGGCTGGCGGAGTCATTTGAAACCGCGTTGCGCCATGCTGACGGACGCGCTTTGGCGGTGGAAATGGACTCCGGCCACGAGCATCTTTTTTCCGCCAGATTCAGTTGCCCGGTGTGCAGCTACTCCCTGCCGGAACTCGAACCGCGGTTGTTTTCCTTCAACAACCCGATGGGCGCCTGCCCCAAGTGCGATGGCCTGGGTAAAATCACATTTTTCGATCCCAAGCGCATCGTCGCTTTCCCTCATTTGTCGCTGGCTTCCGGCGCGATCAAGGGCTGGGATCGGCGCAACCAATTCTATTACCAGTTGCTGGCAAGTCTTGCGGGGCACTACGACTTTGATCTGGAGGCGTCTTTTGAACAGCTGCCTGCAAACATGCAGGACGTTGTCCTGTATGGATCGGGCAGGGAAAAAATACTGTTTTCATATCTTAACGAAAGCGGCAGCCGGAACCACCGGAAGCACGCCTTTGAAGGCATCATCCCGAACCTGGAGCGGCGCTATAAGGAAACCGACTCGTTAACCGTACGCGAGGAACTGGCAAAATACGTCAATTCCCGGATCTGTCCTGAATGCGCAGGCACGCGCCTGCGCCGTGAAGCTCGCCATGTCCGCGTAGGAGGGCAGGCAATTTATGAAATCAATGCGCTGCCCCTGAAACAGGCAAAGGTTTTTTTCGATCAAGTAAAACTGACGGGACAAAAATACGCTATCGCCGAGAGGATCATCAAGGAAATTTCCAGCCGTATGCTATTCCTCAACAACGTCGGACTGGACTACCTGTCGCTGGATCGCTCCGCCGACACCCTGTCCGGCGGAGAATCCCAGCGTATTCGTCTCGCCAGCCAGATCGGTTCCGGGCTCACCGGCGTAATGTATGTGCTGGATGAGCCTTCCATCGGACTGCACCAGCGAGACAATGGGCGCCTGTTGGATACGCTCAAGAATCTGCGCGACCTTGGCAACAGCGTGATTGTGGTGGAACACGATCAGGACGCCATCCTTACCGCCGATCATGTGGTGGACATGGGTCCCGGCGCAGGCGAGCATGGCGGATCGATCATTGCGCAAGGCGCACCGGAGGCTATTCAGCAAAGCACCGATTCGCTCACCGGAAAGTATCTTTCCGGCAAATTGGTCATCGCGCTGCCGACGAAACGCATCGAACCCAAGAGCGACCGCTGGCTCAGAATCGAAGGCGCATCCGGCAACAATCTGAAAAACGTCAATCTCGACTTGCCGGTGGGATTATTCGTCTGTATCACCGGGGTGTCCGGCTCGGGCAAGTCCACCCTCATCAACGAAACACTTTACCATGCA
>JAKDLC010000145.1 GCA_030453055.1 Nitrosospira sp. | reverse complement strand
ACGAAACAAAAGACCAGCAAGGGCGCGCGTCAATTTATGAAACATCCGGGTTAGGTTCAACGTTCATTTTCCACATTACCAATCCGAGGCCAAGCAAAACGGCCACCGCGCTCATGGTGAATGTGAGACCCGGCCCCAGATACTCCCAGATATAACCGCTGAATAATCCCCCAAACGTGCCGCCGAGGCCGAACGTGAGGCTGGTATAGAGAGCCTGTCCCTTGGCCTGATGGCGGCCGCGAAAGAAATGATGGACCGCCACCATCGCGGCGGCATGATGGGCGCCATATGTCGCGGCATGCAATATTTGCGCCAGCAGCAGTACGATGGGCCATTCCACGCCCCAGCCTATCATTAAAAAGCGCGCTATTGCGCAACTCAAACTGAAAGCCATGACCTGCTTCAGGCGAAATCGATGCATCAATTGCGGCATGAGAAAGAATACGCCGATTTCGCATATCACACCCATTGCCCATAACCAGCCGACGATACTCTTGCTGTAATCATGCTCCACCAGATAAATCGAATAAAAAGTGTAATAAGGACCGTGAGCAATGGCCATCAGGAAGGATGCGACAAAAAATGCCAGCACTTCCGGACGTTTGAATATCTGCCGCACAGGCACGCTATCGGCAGAATGAAGCGTTATTTCAGCTTCCGGTATTCGATGTGAAAAAATTACGATACCCAGCTTGAATCCCAACACCGCCCATAATAACGAGGCGATATTCATGAAATCCAGCAGATAACCGACCGCTATGACCGCGAAAATAAACCCGATTGAGCCCCACGCTCGAATCCGTCCATATTTTGCGGTACTTTCGCCAAGATAAGAAAGCGTGGTCGCCTCGATCAACGGCAATGATGCGCTCCAGAAAAAGCTCATCAGCGCCATCGTTACCGCCATCCAGGCGAACGACTCCCCAAAAAAAACCCCGCAATAGCTTATCAACCCCGTAACCGCAGCCAGTTGCACGATCAGCAACCGTTTGCCGGTATGATCGGCAAGCCAGCCCCATGCAGTTGGCGCAAAAACGCGCGTTACATGCAACAGGGACATCAGCACGCCAATCTGAAAGGCGCTGAAGGCAAGAGATTTGAGATAAAGACCCCAGTAAGGCGCAAATGCGCCAATGAAGGCGAAATGAAAAAAATAAAAACCGGAAAGAGGCCAGTAGGGAATAGGGCGCATCCTGCCGATTTTAACAGGCTACAAAGGCGCAATAGATGAACACTCAACTACGGCCGAACCGCGGGACTGGTGATCCGTACTCCACTGAACCACGGCGTCTCATTGACGGCAGGTTGGACACACTCCGTCAGTTACCGTGCGCGTGAAAACTTCCACAATTCTCATCGCCATAAAAAAGAGGCAAGGGAACCTTGCCTCTTTTTTATGCGTAGCTCTCGAACCCGCCTATGGGAATCCGGCTACGGGCCGGGTTTTACTTATAAACCGAAACAGATCCTCGGTTTCATCTACTACGCTGTCAGTCCCACTCGCGTTTTACGTGATCGGTACCGACGGGCGCCTGCGGTATGAAACTTTCGTCGTTTCTGTGAGCTGGCGTCACATAGTCCTTCGAGGACTTGGTGTCCTCATATGAGGTTGTTCCATAGTAAGTATGGATTGTGTTTTGCCAAGTCGGGTCCGCCATATTCGGCCAACTATCCTTATCGAACCCCGGCGCGGATTCGAGGCGCGCCTTATCCACCTTCAGCAAGAACCGTTTGTTCACGGTATCCAGCGTCAGCGCACTCCACGGCACCGCGAAAAGCTTGTCGGCCATGCCGAGAAACCCTCCGAAAGACAACACCGCATAAGCGATTCTGCCATTGTTGACATCCAGCATGATGTCCTTGATATCGCCCAGATCTTCATCATTTTGATTGTAAACATCGTCTCCAATGAGTGTGTCCGCACCCATCAACCGAGGCCCTGGGCCTTTCTCGTCGTAGTTTTTGTACATGCCGTAGGTATCGCGATCTTCGTAGCTCATGTTTATCTCCTAAAAATTAGTAGTGAGAAATCCTCGTTATTGCTATTTGCCCGGCGAAGAAATCAAATCGGGAAAAATACTTCAGGCAAATGCAGAATGCCCGAATTGCTAAATGCGGTCAGTGCGGTAACGCACAAAAACAGGTTTTCCGGAATATCCACGTCAATAGTCACCGACGCGCAGGGAACAAACAGGGGACAACCCGCCGCACATGCAAACGGCTAGACTTTTTACTTACTGATGGCATAACTCAACGGTGGCTGGTTCGCCTTATGTCTGCCAGCGCACAGAATGAGCGCTGGCAGACATAGAGAATAATAATGTCCCGAAATTGCGGGAAATCCAGTTGTCCAATAAATCCGGCATTAAACCTAAATCCTTCAGGAGACAAGTTAACCGTGATCAAAACTTCCAGCCTGCATGCCGGACCTCCGTCGCTCCCGTTGTCGTTATCGCGTAAATGGCTTGAACGATATGATGAAGTGCGCAATCAAACTTTGACGCTGATTGAAACTCTCGCGCCGGATGACCAGATGGTTCAATCCATGCCGGAAGCCAGCCCGACAAAATGGCACGTTGCGCATACGACCTGGTTTTTCGAGACGTTTGTCCTGATGCCGCACATGCGAGACTATGTTCCCTTCGATGCGCGATTCAGTTTCCTGTTCAACTCTTACTACAAGCGGCTCGGAAACCACCCTCATCGCGCCATCCGCGGCGCCTTCTCCCGCCCTACGCTCGATCAGATTCGCCTTTATCGTACCCATGTTGATAACGCAGTGCGTGAATTGCTGGATCGTGACGCTTCCGCCGAGGTTTTACGATTGCTTGAATTGGGATTGAATCATGAGCAGCAACATCAGGAACTCATCATTACCGACATTAAACATGCGTTCTGGACCAATCCGCTGCGGCCGAGTTATCACCCCCGCCAGATCCGGGCTGTCGAGCCTGCCACTACGCCACTTACGTGGTGTGGGTTCGATGAGGGTATCCATGAGGTTGGGCATGATATGTGCGGCTTTGCGTTTGATAACGAATTGCCGCGACACTTCGCCTATTTACGACCCTTTCGTATCGCATCCCGCCTTGTTACCAATGAAGAGTATCAGGCATTCATGGCCGATGGCGGCTACACGCGCCCGGAACTATGGCTGTCGGATGCATGGGATTACGTTTGCGACAATGGCTGGACGGCGCCGCTCTACTGGGAGCAATCAGAGAATGGATGGACCGAATTTACTTGCCGGGGCACATTGCCGTTGCGCCCCGGCGAACCGGTCTGTCATGTAAGCTTCTACGAAGCGGATGCATACGCTCGATGGGCAGACGCACGGCTACCAACAGAGTTCGAATGGGAAGTGGCCGCTGGCTTTGCCGGGAATCCGGCTGAAACGTGTCGAAATTTGCTTGAGAGCGAAACTTATCATCCGAGGCCGGCGGCGGTCCAGAAAGAAGGTCTGCAACAGATTTTCGGAGATACATGGGAATGGACCTCGAGCCCCTATTCCGCCTATCCGGGTTATCGCCCTCCGGCAGGCTTTGAAGGTGAATACAACGGCAAATTCATGTGCAATCAAATGGTGTTACGCGGCGGTTCCTGCGCCACGCCGCTATCGCACATACGTAAATCATATCGTAATTATTTTCCGCCACAAACGCGTTGGCAGTTTTCCGGCATAAGATTGGCTCATGATGAACTGGCTCATGATGGGCTGCCCCATGACGGGGCTGGCTCATGATCACGTTTGCGCCCGATATCGTAATAGCCGGTGATGTACGGGAAGGTCTTTCCCGCACGCCTAAAATGCTGCCGCCGAAGCTGCTCTATGATGCCCAAGGCTCGGCCCTATTCGAACAGATCACGTGCCTGCCCGAGTATTACCCCACACGTACGGAAGCGGCCATACTGACGGCGCATGGGGACGAAATATGCTCCCGGCTCGGCCGGAACGTTTCCGTGAGCGAACTCGGGGCCGGGACAGCAACCAAGACGCGCATCTTGTTGCGTTCACTGTTGCAACGGCAGTCCCGCGTCAATTACTTTCCGCTGGATGTATCCGACGCAGCTTTGCAATTAGCCAAGGACGAAGTGGAAAGAGAATTGGGGGCGGTTAACGTAAACCCCCATGTGGGAGATTTCGAAGACCTGACGTTTCTTGCCGGGCAAACCCCACCCCGCCTGGTTCTGTACATTGGTTCGAGTATCGGTAACCTGGAACAGGAGGATGCTATTTCCCTGCTGCAAAATATAGCGCAGCAGCTATCGCGCGGAGACCAGCTGCTGCTTGGCGTGGATCTGGTAAAGAATAGCGATGTCATGCATGCGGCTTATAACGACAGTGCCGGAATAACCGCTTCGTTCAACAAGAACCTTCTTGTCCGGATTAACCGCGAACTTGGCGGTCACTTTGAACCGGATGCTTTCTGCCACGTATCATTCTGGAATGAGGTGTCATCAAGAATCGAATTGCACCTGGAAAGCACTTGTTCGCAATCAGTAAGAGTTGACGCCCTTGATACGACATTACGATTTTATCAAGGCGAGCGCATTCATACCGAGAATAGCTACAAGTACACGCTGGAGTGCCTGGAGAGGCTGCTCCAACGCGGCGGCTTCGCGGTTGAACAAACCTGGACAGATCGCGATTGCTGGTTCGCCGTAAGCTTGGGCGTCATAACGTAACTTTAACCCTCCCACCGCCTTTTTCTACCCGGACTCCCGCCACAGTGTGCGTTTCGGTGGCGGTCTGCGAGTTGAGTTAAGCCATGAAACCTTTATGGCGACGTTGGCGTAAGAGGAATAGGAATGGGAGAATAGGCGCGTTAAAATAGCGTTTAAGTCAAAAATGGGGAAAGCTGATGTTCGAGTGGCTGGCGAGCCCGGAAGCGTGGATAGCGTTGGTCACGCTAACCACGTTGGAAATCGTTTTAGGTATAGACAACATTATCTTCATCTCCATTCTCGTAGGTCGTCTTCCCGAAGCGCAACGTAATTTTGCGAGAAGAATGGGTCTCAGCTTGGCCATGCTCACTCGCCTCGGTTTGCTGTTCTCGATTTCATGGGTCATGAGTTTAACCCAACCGTGGTTTACGGTATTCAGCAACTCGATTTCGGGACGCGATGTCGTGTTGATCGGAGGTGGCCTATTTCTCCTGGCCAAGGCAACTCATGAAATACACAACAGTATCGAAGGCGTAGATGATGCCGGCAACAAGATTGTCGCCGCAAGCATGGGAATGGTGCTGCTGCAGATTGCGATCCTCGACATTGTTTTTTCGCTGGATTCAGTAATAACGGCCGTCGGTCTGGTCGAACATGTTTCGTTGATGGCAATCGCCATCATTCTGGCGGTATTGGTCATGTTGGCGGCGGCCAAGCCCATCGGAGAATTCGTGGACAACCATCCAACCATCAAGATTCTTGCGCTTGCGTTCCTGATACTGGTAGGGGTCACCCTGATCGTCGAAGGTTTCGATGTGCATGTCCCGAAAGGCTATATTTATTTTGCCATGGCATTTTCTGTCAGCGTGGAGTTTCTCAACCTTCGAATGCGTAAAAAGAGGGAAGCGACGGTCAAATTGCACAAGCGGATAAATGACGTTGACTGATTGGTGAGACGGGGCGTCCGCCGTTCTTGTGCTAATGAAAATCCCATTTGACACGCCGTGCCGTTGTCAATAATAATCACATTGTTGAAATCTTCAACAATTCCATAGATATAATCCTAAATCCGGTAGTTGATCGCTCATTTAATAGATCAGCGTTATGATTAATAACCACATTTCGTATTATTTGACGCTCACCTTCCGGGTGAGGGCCGCTACGGGGTGAATTGCACGGTTTTTGCGGCGCATGGCTGCGTTGCAACTCCT
>JAKDLC010000144.1 GCA_030453055.1 Nitrosospira sp. | reverse complement strand
AACAAGACTGACAACGAGGGCGGCGATTGGGGGCGCGCCGCCACACGCGACCTGATTCGCTCACGCATCAGAATAAAATCTCTCAATTTTATGCGTGGACGCACTTTCATCAACAAGTTTCTGATAATCGACGAGGCCCAGAACCTTACGCCCAAGCAGATGAAAACACTCATCACCCGCGCCGGGCCGGCTACCAAGGTCGTATGTCTGGGCAACATTGCCCAGATAGATACGCCTTATCTGTCGGAGGGAAGTTCAGGATTGACTTACGTGGTGGATCGGTTCAAGGGATGGAATCACAACGGACACGTGACATTACAGCGTGGTGAGCGTTCCAGATTGGCGGATTATGCGGCGGAAGTATTGTAGCCAGGCCATAGGGGAACGATGAGGCTTGCTCCCCGGTCGGCACAGCTTGAATTAACCTAAATCCGGTAGTTGGACGGGGTGAAGTGTGCAGTTTTTGGGGCGCAGGGCAAGGCGCAACGACGCGGAATGGTCGTTCCATTCCAAGGAGTTGCAACGCAGCCATGTGCCGCAAAAACCGTGCAATTCATCCCGTAGCGGGCCTCATCCGGAAGGTGAGAACCCAATAATACGAAATATCGTTATTAATCATAATGCTGATCCATTAAATGAGCGGTCAACTACCGGATTTAGGATTAATACTGTCCGGATCTGGCGTGGCTCTCAAACCTCGTATATTCGCCAAGAAAGGTAAGATCGACTTTACCGATGGGGCCGTTGCGCTGCTTGCCAATAATGATTTCGGCGATTCCCTTGTCCTGTGTCTCGGGGTTGTAGACTTCATCACGGTAGATGAACAGAATCAAATCCGCATCCTGTTCGATGGCGCCGGACTCGCGCAAATCCGACATCACCGGGCGCTTGTTCGGGCGCTGCTCCAGGCTGCGGTTCAATTGGGATAACGCGACTACAGGTACCTGTAATTCTTTCGCCAATGCTTTCAGCGAACGTGAAATTTCTGAAATTTCAGTGGCGCGATTCTCGCCCTGACTACTGGCAGACATGAGCTGTAAATAATCCACCACGATCAATCCCAGTTCGCCATGCTGGCGATGAAGTCGTCGCGACCGCGCCCTTAGTTCCAATGCATTCAAGGCCGCGCTTTCGTCAATAAACAGAGGTGCGTCGTTCAGCTTGCCCAGGGCATGGGTCAGCTTGGACCAATCTTCGTCCTGCAAGCGGCCGGTACGCACCTTGTGCTGATCCAATCGGCCCACGGAGCCCAGCATCCGCATCGCCAGCTGCGTTCCCCCCATTTCCATGCTGAATACCGCCACCGGTTTTTCCAGTTCCAGCGCCACATGCTCGGCTATATTAAGGGAGAATGCGGTTTTACCCATGGACGGCCTGCCAGCGACAATGACCAGGTCGCCCGGCTGAAAACCGGAGGTTTTCTGATCGAGATCATGGAACCCGGTGGCAATGCCGGTCACATCGCTGGGATTGTCCTGATTGTAGAGTGTCTCGATACGCTCCACGACTTGCTTCAGGAGTGGCTGGATGTCGACGAAGCCTTGTCTTCCCCGTGCGCCCGCCTCGGCGATTTCAAACACTCTGGCTTCGGCTTCGTCCAGCAGATTCGCAGCAGAGCGTCCCGCAGGATTATACGATGAGTCAACGATCTCTGACCCGACTTGGGCAAGCTTGCGCATCACCGACCGCTCCCGCACAATTTCCGCATAGCGGCGAATATTGGCTGCCGATGGCGTATTTTGAACCATCACGCCCACATAGGCCAATCCTCCGACGTTTTGCAGCTCGGCGGATATTTCAAGCGACTCCGCGACGGTCACTACGTCCGCCGGTTTACTGTGCTCAACCAGCTTGCAGATGTGGCGGTAAATGAGGCGATGGTCCTGCCGGTAAAAATCGTCCTCGGTGATGACGTCGGCGACCTTGTCCCAGGCGTGATTATCCAGCATCAATCCACCCAGCACAGACTGCTCCGCTTCAACCGAGTGCGGCGGCATTTTGTAGGATTCAACCAACTGATCGTCAGCGGCCGCGGTGAGAAATTGAGCCATGAAATCCAGGTGACGAGACAAGTATCCGGGAAGATTTTACCACTAGCAGCTTGTCGAACTTGAAGAATCGAAGCGAAAAAGTGACTGGGCGAGGACAGATTTTGGCGTTCTGAAGGCCAATGGCGATTCTATTAGCCGAATAAGCGGCGAATATGGACCGGCTCGGCGCTTAAAATCCGACAGGCTGCGAGGGAGTGGAAAAAAATTGGAAAGGGCTGCCAACAGCCCTTTCCAACCGCCCGAGGGGAAGCGCGTTCAGGAACCGGCTTCACCCAGGACTGATACGACGATATGCGCCTGTACGTCGCTGTGCAGAGCGATAGTCAACGGGTAGTCGCCCACCTGCTTTAACGAGCCTTGCGGCATACGTATCATCGATCGCTCGATCTCGAAGCCCTGCTCTTTGAGCGCTTCCTCGATATCGGCGTTAGTGACCGAACCAAACAGCTTGCCATCCACCCCGGCTTTCTGGGTAATCTGCACCATCAATCCGTCCAGTCTGGCTGCGTGGGCCTGAGCGGCAGCCAAGACCTCCGCCTGTGTTTTTTCCAATTCGGCGCGCTTTACCTCGAACTCGGCAATGGCGGCCTGAGTTGCCCGCTTTGCCTTGCCCTGTGGAATCAAAAAATTCCGCGCATAACCGTTTTTCACTTTGACTACATCACCCAACTGGCCGAGGTTGGCCACTTTTTCCATCAGTATGATCTGCATGCTGTGACCCCTCAGTGTAGATCAGTATAAGGAAGCAACGCGAGAAAGCGCGCACGCTCGATGGCGATACTCAACTGGCGCTGGTAACGCGATTTCGTGCCCGTAATACGTGCAGGAATGATTCTGCCATTTTCATTGATGAAATCCTTCAGTAACTCAACATCCTTGTAATCCACCGTCTGGATGCCTTCCGCGGTGAAGCGGCAAAATTTCCTGCGCTTGAATAAAGGGCGATTGGCTTTCTTGTCCTTCTCTTTGTCCTTGCCATCTTTACGTCTTGAAGTAAAACGAGCCATAATTTTTTTCCTATTTCATCAGATTATATCTACGTTGCTCACGTGCAACACCAATTGCAAACTCATGCGGCTTTTTTTTGCCAGAAAGCCCGTCAACTTTACCTTGTCGCCAGTCGTCATACCGGCAACGGTTTCAGCCAACCGAGACAGCGCAATCGCGGAAATTTCACACTCTATCTGGCGCAGCTTGCCCGCTTCAATCTGACGCGAGACGTGGCTGATTTTGAACTCCGTCACCGCCACTCCCGCGGGCGTGTAACGCAGACCGTCGACCTGGATGATCGTGCCGCAAATTACCGTCTGGTTGCAGTTCAATGACTACGTTGCGAGGGTGGTTTCTCGGAGCTCGTCTGCTGCAGGCGAGGCCGGCCTGGCCCTTTCTTCGCGCATCATCGGCGAGGCCGCGGTCACCGGCCCATCCATCTTGATAGTCAAATGGCGTAATATCGCGTCATTGAATTTGAACGCATGATCCAGTTCGTCAAGAGTCTCCTGATCGCATTCGATGTTCATTAGCACATAATGCGCCTTGTGAACCTTCTGGATCAGATAGGTGAGCTGGCGGCGTCCCCAGTCTTCCAGGCGATGAACCCGGCCATTCCTGGCGGTTACAATGCCGCGGTACCGCTCGATCATTGCGGATACTTGCTCGCTCTGATCGGGGTGGACGATGAAAACGATTTCGTAATGTCGCATGCAATCTCCTTATGGGTAGAGCCCCCCGCGATGCGGACGGTGGGGCAAGGGTTGAAGAGGTCGAAACTATACTGAATCAGGAAAGAAATATCAATTGGCAAAAGAATTTGCAGCCCGGACGTTTCATAAATTAGCGTGATGATTGCGCAGTTTTTGTAGGTCGGATCAGCGAGCGTAATCCGACAATCTCCCTGCGCTGTGCAGACCACAACAATCTACCCTTGTTATTATGTCGCCGTCGACCTCACTCGCTGCCGGTGCGTCTCGAACAAGCATATGCCGGCGCTGACTGAAACATTCAGATTCTCTACGCTACCCAGCATGGGAATGGATACGAGCCAGTCACAGGTTTCTCGCGTAAGCCGGCGCATGCCTTTCTCCTCGGCGCCCAGCACCCAGGCAATCGGTCCATTGAGCGTGACGGAGTTGAGATCGCTGTCTGCGTCAGCGGCGGCTCCGATCACCGATATGCCGCGCTGTTTCAATTCTCGTAACGTACGGGCCAGATTGGTTACGGAAATATACGGTACGGCGTCGGCGGCGCCACTCGCCACCTTGTGTACCGTAGCGGTAAGGCCGACCGCACGGTCTTTTGGCGCAATTACGGCATGGACGCCAAAGGCATCCGCCACTCGCAGGCATGCGCCCAGATTATGCGGATCATGAATCCCGTCCAGCACCAAAAGCAGGGCCGGTTCAGTGAGCGTGTCGAGCACATCTTCGATATCCACGTGACTGCGCGACGCATCGATATTTGCCGCCACGCCCTGATGGCGGGCATCGCCCGCCATGCCCGCGAGTCTTGTATTATCGCAGGAGATCAGTCGAACGCCCTGGTCCTCGGCGAGTTTTGCCAAGTCACGCGCACGCTGATCGCGACGAGCGGGATCAAGAAAAATTTCCTTAATACTGCCCGGGTTCTGCCGCAGACGGCTGGTAACGGCATGAAAGCCGAAAATAAGACGGAAATTGGACATTCTTTAAGCAGGTTTGGTGCGCCGAGCGTTGAGCTTTGGGCAATTTCTTCACATTGCTTTTTTCTCGATGAGCGGCAGAAGGCTTTCGACGAAACGTTCTGTGCCCAGCAAAACCTGCCCCTTCAAAGCAACCAGGGGAGGGCGTGCCGCTGCCTTCCGCTACAAACTGTGCGTAGTGACGACAAGCAACTGCAAACGTTTGCCCAAACCGGCTCATCAACCAATCAATATGAAGCCATGCAGATGCGGGTATCGCACCTATCATCGCCGGGTAACTGCTCCATGCGTACTGCTCGCTGGAAAAACAATATATCAACACTACAAAAGACACGCAAATTCATCTGTAAACGCTTGTATTAGTCCCAAACTGGGACTAAAATAAAAGCAATGCGGATAATCGCGAAAAAAAGCCTGGTCAATTATTGGAAAAAGCATCCTGACACGGAACAATCGTTGAAGGCTTGGTATCAGGAGGCCAGCGACGCCACATGGACTGTGCCGCAGAATATAAAGAATCAGTACCGGAACGCGAGTATCGTGGGGAACAACCGGGTGGTATTTAACATCAGGGGTAACACGCACCGTCTTGTTGTTGCCGTGGCCTACAAACGTGGGATTATTTTTATTAAGTTCATTGGTACCCATGAAGAATACGACAGAGTTAACGCTGGGACCGTGGAATGGAGTGATTAATCAATGAAACCCCTTAAACCAATCCGAAACGAAGAAGAATACGAGGAGGCTTTGCGCGAGATAGAGTCTTTTTTTGACAGCGAGCCAGAACCTGACACGCCCGAGGGCGATCACTTTGAAATCCTTGCAATGCTAATCGAGGATTACGAGGCGAAACAGTGGGCGATAGATGCGCCTGACCCGATTGAGGCAATCAGATATCGTATGGAACAATCGGACATGAAACCGAAGGATTTGATGCCGATAATCGGTAATATGAACCGTGTGTATGAAATTCTCAGTCGCAGGCGCAAGCTTACGCTGCCGATGATTCGGCGTCTGAATCGGGATTTGCATATTCCGGCGCTGAGTCTGATAGGAGAAGTTGCCGGGCAATAACGAATGATTGGTTATCAGAGAAGTGGGGGCAGGTCTTGATACACCATATCCGATTATCAGAAACCCGATCTGAACATAGCTACTAT
>JAKDLC010000143.1 GCA_030453055.1 Nitrosospira sp. | reverse complement strand
TTCAGCAGATGAACGTGCCGTATAAATACGCCGATGGCGGCGGGGCGATCCTCGTGCCTGCCAGGAAAGTGCACGACACCCGTGTCAAACTGGCTGCGGAAGGTTTACCCAGGGGCGGCCCGGTGGGTTTCGACCAAATACTTTCGATTCGTATCGAATCATCGAGGAGACCGTAATGGCGGCAGGCGCGGAAGCGGTTGCGGCGAGTAGTCCGTCGAGTTTGACTAATCCACAGATTTTCTTGAGCCAGATGTCCAGTCAGCAGAAGCTGGGGCTGATGCTGGCTATATCCGCCATCATCGCCCTGCTCGCCGGCGGCTGGATGTGGAGCCAGGCGCCGGATTACAAGGTACTGTTCAGCAACGTATCCGACCATGACGGCGGCGCCATCATCGCATCCCTTCAGCAGATGAACGTGCCGTATAAATACGCCGATGGCGGCGGGGCGATCCTCGTACCCGCCAGAGAAGTGCACGATGCCCGTCTCAAGCTGGCTGCGCAAGGCTTGCCCAAGGGCGGACTGGTAGGCTTCGAGCTGATGGAAAACCAGAAGTTGGGCACCAGCCAGTTTCTTGAACAGGTCAACTTCCAGCGCGCGCTGGAAGGCGAGCTCGCCCGTTCGGTCCAGTCGCTGGCGGCGGTCAGCCGCGCCCGGGTTCATCTGGCCATGGCGAAGCAGTCGGTTTTCATGCGCGAACAGCAGAAGCCCAGCGCCTCGGTGCTGGTCAATCTCTATCCCGGCCGCACGCTCGACCCGCAGCAGGTGAACGCGATCGCGCACCTGGTTTCCAGCAGCGTGCCGAATCTTCCCGTCAAGAACGTGACGGTGGTGGACCAGAATGGCAATCTTTTAAGCAAAACCGATGAATCCAACTCCGGCGCCGGTCTGGACGCCAACCAGTTGAAGTACGTGCAGGCATTGGAACAAAGTTATGTGAAGCGTATCGAGGCTATCCTGATCCCCATCGTCGGACCGGAAAACGTGCGCGCGCAGGTAGCCGCCGACGTGGATTTTGCCCACTCGGAGCAGATGGCAGAGACCTACAAGCCCAATCAGGATCCGGCCAATTCCACACTGCGCAGCCAGCAGACCTCGGAATCGACGACCACCGGCCAAGGCGAGGGCGGCGTGCCGGGCGCGCTTTCCAATCAGCCTCCGGCGCCGGCGACGGCGCCGATCACTACCCCGCCGGCTACGCCTCCGGGTCAGCCGCCCGCACCCGGAACGCCTGGCGCACCTGACCAGGCAGGGGCGGAGCCCCCCGCACCAACCGTCCCACCGCCGCCCGTCAGCACGCGCAAGGACGCCACCACCAACTACGAGGTAGACAAAACCATCCAGCATTTGCGCAAACCGGTGGGCGGGATCAAGCGGCTGTCGGTTGCGGTGGTGGTCAATCACCGCAAGGTGACGGATGAGAAGGGGGAGGTCAGCATGCAGCCGCTGGCCGACGCGGAAAGGGCGCAGATCATGGATCTGGTGAAAGAGGCCATGGGCTTCAACAACGAGCGCGGCGATACGTTGAACGTGGTCAACAGTCCGTTCACGGAGATGGAACGGGAAGCCGTGCCGGAGCTGCCCCTGTGGCGGCAGCCGGAGATGATCGAGCTTGCCAAACAGATCGCAAAAACGCTGCTGATCGGCGGGTTGATTCTGTATCTGGTGCTGGGCGTGCTGCGCCCGATGCTGAAGCGCATGAATCAGCCGCCGCCCGAGAGTCCGCCGTTGCTGGCCGAGCAGGCAGAGAATGAGAATTTACCATCGATGCCGGTGCCGAACCAGGCACAGCTTTCCCACGAGGAGCACGAACAGAGGCTTACGCTGGCACGGCAATTGGCACGGGACGATCCCAGAATGGTGGCGAGCGTAATCAAGCAATGGATCACCCATGGATGAGCAAGGCATCAACAAAAGCGCAATCCTGCTCCTGTCGCTGGGCGAGGAGGACGCGGTGCAGGTGCTCAGGTATCTTACCCCGCCGGAAGTGCAGAAGATCGGCACAGCCATGGCAAAGCCCAAGAACTTGAACCAGGAACAGATCCATAGCGTGATCAGGGAGTTCTGCGATCAATCCAGGGATAGGACGAGCGCTCTCACCGTTGACACGGAGAATTATGCGCGCTCGGTACTGCATAAAGCTTTGGGCGAGGAAAAGTCCGAGGATATTATCAGCCGTATTCTGGAAGGCAGCGATACCAGCGGCATCGAAGCGCTTAAATGGATCGATTCACCCTCGGTGGCGGAATTGATCAAGGGCGAGCATCCGCAGATCATCGCCACCATCCTGGTGTATCTCGACCGCAATCAGGCAAGCGACATTCTCGGGCAGCTCCCCGAGCAACTGCGCAATGACGTATTGCTGCGCATCGCCACGCTCGATGGCATCCAGCCCTCGGCCTTGCGGGAACTCAACGACGTACTGACCGACCTGTTGTCGGGCAGCGAAAATATCAACAAGAGCTCGGTAGGCGGCATCCGCACGACGGCGGAAATCATTAATTTCATGGGCAGCTCGGCCGAAACATCCGTGCTCGACAACTTGCGCGAATTCGATCCGGATCTGGCACAGAAAATAATGGACCAGATGATCGTGTTCGAAAACCTGATGGATATCGACGACCGCGGCATCCAGCTGGTGCTGCGCGAAGTCCAGTCGGATACGCTTGTCGTCGCGCTCAAGGGCGCCGATTCGGATTTGCGGGAGAAAATATTCAGGAACATGTCAAGCCGGGCCTCGGAAATGCTGCGCGAAGATCTGGAGGCGATGGGTCCGGTGAGGGTGAGCGAGGTGGAGATCCAGCAGAAGCAGATATTGCAGATCGTCCGGCGGCTTTCCGATGAAGGCGCCATCGCGTTCAGCGGCAAAGCCGAAGAAAACTACGTTTAACCTAAATCCCTAACCTTCCGCTTCCTGCCGGATGTGGAATGATACAGGAACAACATGGCCAGTCAGATTATTCCAAAAGAACGTCTCGCCGCCTATCACCGTTGGGAGATGGGCGCTTTCGAACAAGCCGGCAACGCGCCAGGGGGTGAGTCGTGCGTTGCAGGGGATGAGGAAGAGGCCGCCACCGCCGCAATCCTGCCAACCGTCGAGCAAATCGAGCGGATACACCAAGAGGCACATCAGGAGGGACACGCCGCGGGATACGAAGCCGGTTACGCGAGCGGCTACGAGGCTGGGCGCACGGCGGGTTATACGGCCGGCCAGGAGCGCGGCGCGGCGGAAGCCGCCAGATTGCAAGATCTGCTTGGCAGTTTTCAGCAGGCCCTGGCGGACGCCGATCAGGCGATTGGCAACGATCTGCTTACTCTGGCTCTCGATCTCGCCAGACAAATGGTACGCGAGGCGTTACGCGTGAAGCCGGAACTCGTGCTCGCGGTAGTGCGCGAAAGCATCCGATGCGAGTCCACATTCGGTCAGCCGCCACAGTTGACCCTGCACCCGGATGACGCCGCCCTGGTGCGAGAACATTTGAACCACGAACTCGACGGCTGCACAATCCGCATCGATCCTGATCTGGAGCGCGGAGGCTGCCGGGTTCAGGCCGGCGCCAGCCAGACCGACGCCACTCTCGCGACGCGCTGGCGGCGCATCGGCCAGGCACTGGGCCGCAATAGCCGCTGGCTGGATGATTCCGAATCCGTGGTCGACCCCTTATCTTCCGGCGCATTTTCAGGATGAATACGATGCCGGCTCCTGCCCATGCGCCTACAGGCTCCCATTCGGGCCAGTGGCGGGAATTTCTCAAGGGTTGCGGCGCTGCGGCCGCCGCCGGCGACCCTTTTCAGCATTCAGGAAGTCTTACTCGCGTCACGGGACTGGTGATGGAAGCCGTGGGGCTCAAGCTTGCGGTGGGCAGCGGCTGCACGGTGCTGATGCCCAATGGCGACAGCGTGGAGGCGGAGGTGGTGGGTTTTCACGGGGACCGGCTATACCTGATGCCAACCAATGATATATTTGGCCTGACTCCGGGCGCCAAGGTGATTCCATGGGAGCACACCGCCAACTCCTCGCCGGTCGTATCCGCCAACGGCCCGCGGCGGCGCCGCGCATCCGACCGGGTCAGGCACTTCCCGGTGGGCGAGGCGTTGCTGGGGCGGGTGCTCGACGGTGTGGGGCGCCCGCTGGACGGGCTCGGACCGTTAAACGCCGAGCGCGACGCGCCGCTCGTGAATCAATCATTCAATCCGCTCGATCGGGAACCGATCAACCAGATACTGGATGTCGGCGTTCGCGCCATCAATGCGCTGCTGACCGTGGGACGTGGTCAACGCATGGGCCTGTTTGCCGGCTCCGGAGTGGGGAAGAGCGTTCTGCTTGGCATGATGGCGCGCTATACCGGCGCAGACGTGATCGTGGTGGGGCTGATCGGCGAGCGGGGCCGCGAGGTCAAGGAATTCATCGAACAAATCCTGGGCCCGGAAGGAATGGCCCGCTCGGTGGTGGTTGCCGCGCCCGCTGACACCTGGCCCCTGATGCGGTTGCAGGGCGCATCCTACGCCGCTTCCATCGCCGAGTATTTTCGCGACCGGGGCAAAAATGTCCTGCTGATCATGGATTCGCTTACGCGCTACGCCATGGCGCAGCGGGAAATCGCACTGGCCATCGGCGAGCCGCCTGCCACCAAGGGATATCCCCCCTCCGTGTTCGCCAAGCTGTCGCAGCTGGTGGAGCGCGCCGGAAACGGCGTAAAGGGCGGCGGCTCGATCACCGCGTTCTATACCGTATTGACCGAAGGAGACGATCAGCAGGATCCGATCGCCGATTCGGCGCGCGCGATTCTCGATGGGCACATCGTCTTGTCGCGCCAGCTCGCGGAAAGCGGACATTACCCGGCCATCGACATCGAGGCATCGATCAGCCGCGCCATGTCCAGTCTGATCGCACCCGGGTATTTCGAACAAGTGCGAGGTTTCAAGCAGCTCTATTCACGTTACGAGCGCTCGCGCGATCTGATCAGTGTCGGGGCTTACGCGCCGGGGAGCGACCCGTTGCTGGATCGCGCGATCATGTTGTATCCCCGATTGGAGGCGTTTCTCCAGCAGGGAATGTTCGAGCGAGCCGGCCATGCGGACAGCGCAGCCGGATTGGGTGCGTTGCTGGCCCGCGATCCCCCCGATTCCCCAATCTCCCAACCCGTAACCGGGCATGATCAGCCGAGCCGCATCGAGCCTGACGAGCCCTGACTGAGACGCCAACCAACCGCAAACGACTGGAAAAATGACAAAACATTCTGCTTTGGATACTTTGCTCGAACTCGCGCAGACGCGCACCGACGATGCGGCAAGACGTCTGGGTGCGTTAAACACGCACGGCATGGACATGGAGGCCAAGCTTTCTTTGCTGGTGCAATACCGGCATGAGTATTCCGCCCGTTTTCAGACTTCGATGCGGCAGGGGATAACGGCATCCGACTGGCGCAATTACCAGGAGTTTCTCAATAAGCTCGATGCCGCCATCATGCAGCAGCGCGAGATTCTTGCCGCCACGCGACAACGTGTCGAGGCTGGCCAGGTTGCCTGGCAGTCGGCCAGACGCACCCTCAAATCCTATGACA
The DNA here is from genome assembly GCA_030453055.1 of Nitrosospira sp. Taxonomy (GTDB): domain Bacteria; phylum Pseudomonadota; class Gammaproteobacteria; order Burkholderiales; family Nitrosomonadaceae; genus Nitrosospira. The sequence goes on along the minus strand of JAKDLC010000143.1, from coordinate 346 downwards.
CGCTGGCGCAACGCCACAGGCGTGCGGAATCGTTGCACCTGACAAGGCATGAACAGAAGGAAACCGACGAGCACACGAGCCACGCAGCTGCGCGGCAAAAACCAACGTACTAAGAACGCAATACCCACCATAAGTGAGCGCACCCGCCATGATGACCCTGCCCATGCTACAAAATTCGACGAACAATTCGCCCTCCCCAATCGGAAACGCCGTTTCCGCCGCCAATACCGGCGCTTCCAGGCAAACACCCGGCGCCGCCAGCTTCGGCAAAGTGTTGGCGCAGGAAATAGACGATAAATCCGATGCGTCTGAGAACAGCGCAGCGGAGGCGAACGCAGCACCCATT
>JAKDLC010000142.1 GCA_030453055.1 Nitrosospira sp. | reverse complement strand
TGTTCGCTGGTGCGTCCAAAACGGCGTTCGCGTTTCTTGTAGGACTGAATGGCGTGCTCATGTGCGCGTGGATCAAAATCCGGCCTGAGGGTGTCGGTAAAATACAGCTCCGTATAGGCCAATTGCCATAATAGAAAATTGCTGATGCGCTTTTCGCCACCGGTGCGAATAAATAAATCGGGTTCGGGAGCATAGTTCAATGCAAAATACGGCATCAAATCTTTTTCGCCGAAGCGGGTTGCTAATTCGGGACGTTGCTCCAGCATTTTGTGAATGGCTTGCATGATGTCCCAGCGCCCGCCGTAATTGGCTGCAACGGTTAGCGTAAAGCGTGTGTTGGCCGCGGTCAGAGTCTCTCCGTTACGAATGAACTCGACTATTCTAGGCTCGAATTTCGACAAATCACCGATCACCTTGAAACAAATGCCGTTCTCGTGCAGTTTGGCGACCTCCTGCTCCAGCACCGTTATGAAAAGCTGCATCAGGAACGTGACTTCGTCGGTTGGCCTGCGCCAGTTCTCGCTACTGAAAGCGAATAAAGTGAGATACTCCACACCGCGTTCAACACAGGCCTTGATAGCGGTTCGCACGGTCTCCACACCGCGCTTATGTCCCGCCACTCGCGGCATGAAGCGGTTTTTCGCCCAGCGGCCATTGCCATCCATGATGATGGCGATGTGCCGGGGAATCGTGCCGGTTTCAGGTATTTCGCGGGTTGAACTCGTGGTAAGCGGCATGGACGTAATATAGTTGGATTGATGGCTACCAGCGTCGCTTTACATCAGATTGCCATCAACTCAGCTTCCTTGATCTGCAATAGTTTGTCTATTTCCGCGATGTGGCGATCGGTAAGTTTCTGAATCTCATCCTGTCCGCGACGTTCATCGTCCTCGGCGATCTTTTTTTCCTTGAGCAACTCCTTCAGATGGGCGTTCGCGTCACGACGGACATTGCGCATCGCTATTCGCGCGGTTTCGGCCTCATGCTTCACGACCTTGGTGAGATCGCGACGGCGCTCCTCGGTAAGTGGCGGCATAGGTACACGAATCATTTCGCCTACGGTTACGGGGTTGAGCCCCAGATCGGCGCTGCGAATCGCTTTTTCGATCGCACTCAGCATTTTCTTTTCCCAAGGCGCTACGGTGATAGTACGCGCATCCGCCAAACTGATGTTAGCCAACTGACTAATGAGTGTGGGCGCGCCATAATAATCGACTGCGATATGATCCAGCAGGCCGGTGTGGGCTCGGCCGGTTCGTACTTTGCCCAGATCCAGTTTCAACGCCTCCAGGCTTTTTTGCATTTTCTGTTCAGCAGATTTCTTGATATCGGCGATCATAGTGGTTGGCGAGAAGGCGGAAATGAACGCGCGCCTTCTTCGTAAAAAAGTTGAAAATCAAACCTGCACCAGCGTTCCCTCGTCTTCGCCCATCACTACCCGTTTCAATGCTCCCGAGTTGAAGATACTGAATACCTTGAGCGGGAGTTTCTGGTCGCGACATAACGTGAGTGCGGTAGCATCCATTACCTTAAGGTTCTGGGCAATGGCCATATCGAATGACAGATTCTGATAGCGGATGGCGCCGGGGTCTGTCTTGGGATCCGTGCTATACACGCCATCCACCTTGGTGGCCTTGAGTACGATATCCACATTCATTTCCATTCCGCGCAATGCGGCGGCGGTATCGGTGGTAAAGAAGGGGTTGCCGGTTCCTGCGGCAAAAATCACTACTTTCCCCTCCTCCAGATAGCGCATTGCTTTACCGCGAACATAAGGTTCCACCACTTGATCGATGCGCAGCGCAGACTGCACCCGGCTTGCCAGTCCGCTACGGCGCATCGCGTCCTGCAATGCCAGGGCGTTCATGACCGTAGCCAGCATGCCCATGTAATCGGCGGTGGCGCGATCCATCCCATCTTCCGCGGACGCCATGCCGCGAAAAATATTGCCCCCGCCGATGACTACGGCCACTTCGACGCCCAGCCGGTTCACCTCTTGGATTTCGGCGACAATTCGCTCGATGACGGTGCGGTTGATGCCATGGCTATCGTCACCCATCAGGGCCTCGCCGGAGAGCTTCAGCAGAATACGCTTGTAAGCGGCGGTCGTCATGGATGTCGTGAGGTATCTTTAGTTTGGCTGCGACGCCTTGTCTTCTTTCACCTGGCTTACCTGGGCCATTACCTCGGTAGCGAAATCGCCGGACTTCTTTTCGATACCCTCCCCCACGACAAACAAGGTAAAGCCGTTGACTTTGGCGGATTTCGCCGCAAGCAGTTTTTCCACGGGCTGATCCGGGTCTTTGACGAAAGGCTGGCCAAGCAGCGACACTTCGGCAAGATATTTCGCGACACGTCCATCCACCATTTTTGCAACGATATCGGCAGGCTTGCCGCTTTCCGCCGCTTGCGCGGCATAGATCTGCCGTTCGCGCGCCAGCAACTCGGGTGAAACCTGCTCGCGCGAAACGCAAATCGGCTTGCTGGCCGCGATATGCATCGCCACATCCTTACCCAGCGCCTCGTCACCGCCCGTGTAATCGACCATCACACCGATTTTCGCGCCATGCAAATAGGCAGCAAGACGTCCCTGCGTTGCATATCGCGCGAAACGGCGCACATGGATGTTTTCGCCCAGCTTCATTACCAGCGCTTTTCGGAGCTCATCCACATTTTCGCCGCTTGACGACATAGCGGCCGCCAACGCTTCCGTATCCATCGGACTTTTCATCGTGATCAACTGCGCCAGACTGCGAGTGAAATTGATAAAATCCTCGTTTCTCGCAACAAAATCAGTTTCGCAATTGACTTCCACCAAAGCGCCGCTCTTGCCATCAGCCGCAATATATGCCCCAACCATTCCCTCCGCCGCAACGCGTGCGGCGGCCTTGCCCGCCTTGGCGCCACTCTTGATCCGCAAAAGATCCTCTGCCGCTTTCATATCGCCGCCTGTTTCAGCCAGCGCTCTTTTGCACTCCATCATGCCCATACCCGTCATGTCACGCAATTCCTTCACCATTTGTGCGGTAATATCCGCCATACTCGCTCCAAATACAAAATTAGTTGGAAGGCCGCGCCGCCTATATTGCCGGTTGCCCGCCCGACTCTGTAGAATCAGCCCCAATGATTCGCAGTACCTGATCTTGAATCCGGCGGTTGACCGCGCAGTTCATTTTTCAACTCATCTTCCGTTACGCTGACCTGAAATTATTTTTCTTGCGCAGCAACTACAACCGCAGGGACAACCGCAGGGATGCAGTTTAACCACTGTTGCAGGTTAATCACTGTTCCGCCGCTATCGTCTCATCCGCTTCCACAAATTCGTCGCTGACGATTTCATGAACAATCTGGTTGCGTCCTTCGAGAATCGCATCGGCTACACCTCGTGCATAGAGGCGTATCGCCTGACTGGAATCGTCGTTGCCGGGAATCACATAATCCAATCCTTCAGGACTGTGATTGGTATCCACCACACCCACTATTGGAATACCGAGTTTCTTGGCCTCGGTGATCGCACCTTTCTGGTAGCCCACATCGATCACAAACATGGCGTCGGGGATTCCTTTCATGTCCTTGATGCCGCCCAGGCTGCGATTGAGTTTTTCCAGTTCACGCTGAATATCCAGCGCTTCTTTCTTGGAAAGCTTATCAAGCGTGCCATCCTCCGCCATTGCTTCCATATCATGCAGCCGCTTGACAGATTGTTTTATCGTCTTGAAGTTGGTCAGCATTCCGCCAAGCCAGCGCTGATCAACGTAGGGAGCGCCGCAACGCAGCGCTTCCTCACGCACGATATCGCGTGCCTGACGCTTGGTGCCGACGAAAAGGATAGTGCCCTTATTGGCCGATAACTGACGCACGTATTTCATCGCGTCCTGGTACATCACCAGGGTTTTTTCCAGATTGATGATATGTATCTTGTTGCGATGGCCGAAAATATACTGAGCCATCCCGGGATTCCAGAAACGGGTCTGGTGTCCAAAATGGACGCCTGCTTCAAGCATTTGCCGCATGGTTACTGACATGAATTCTCCTTTAGGGTTGAGCCTCAACCCGCCATAGCCGCTCTATCGGAGAGAGCACCCCTGGAATTGGCGGATTTGCGAATTTTACCCGGATGTTTCATAAATTCGCGTGATGATTGCGCAGATGAAACATCCGGGTTAACCCGGCCGCGGCAATGAAAACAACCGCGAAACCGGATTAGCGCGGCATTATACCATTTTTGCCGGGATTCGCTCAATTTGAACCTGTGAATACCGGACATCGCTGCCCCTGTCCGATAGGAAGATGTTACGATTGGATTACGGCGGCGCCTCGTAAGCAATGAGAACGACGGTTGAACCAGTAAAATCGATTCGATTATGTGGGTCAACGTACATACCGGAATCGCCAATTGCGGGAAACTGCCGTTTCATGTTGAAATAATCTACTTTCCATTTACAAAAAGGAGTTGAACATGGCAACCGATACTTCCACGAATAAAAAGGGTGAAATAGAAGCTGAGGTGAAACACACGGCGCATCACGCAGGCGCAGCAGCCCATAAGGTAGGGGACGCCGCCAAATCGGCAGGCAGGAAGGCAAGCGCCACCGCCCGTGAAGAAATGGCCAACCTCCGGGACGATCTGGGAGACCTGATCTCTCGTATCTCCACATTATCGGAAGCCGAGGTGGAGGAAGCGAAGGAAAAGCTGATGGCGAAGATTGCCTCCACCCGGGAAGCCGCCAGCGTAATGGCGGAGGACGCCCGCGAGCAATTCGATCATGGCGTTGCGTATTCCCGCGATTACGTAAAAGGACACCCCATGCAATCGGTCGGCTATGCGGCGTTAGCCGGCCTTCTGCTTGGTGTGTTGATTACCCGTCGTTGATCCTGAACCGGCCGTTGACCGCACGCTATGACCCGCTTGACTTTCAATTGGATGGTGAATTCGCTACATGGTGGATTCAGATTAAACCGCCATGTTTGAGACCATTGAAAAAGCCAAGCGACTGGGAGGTATTGCGCTGGAACGTGTCGACGAGTACCTGGAGTTGTTGAGAATATTGATGGAGATTCAAGGGCGGGATTTGAAGCAGCGGGTAATCGGTTTTGCGGTGGCCACCCTTTTCGCTTTCTTGAGCCTGATATTTCTGGGGCTGGCCGTCATCGTTACCTGTTGGGATACCTCCTATCGGGCGATCGCCGCATGGGGGGTGGCGGTTATCTATGCCTTGATCGCCTTCGCGGCTTATCGGGCAATTCGGGACAAGGCTCGCCCCGTTTCGGCTTTTGATACCCTGCGGGGTGAATTGCGGCAGGATATCGAGCTGATGAAGGATGTGGTATGAACACCTCCCTCGAAGAGGAAAAACGAGCGCTATTGGAGCGGATGCACGCCAGCCGCCGAAACTTCCGCTCCCGCTTCGTTGATGAGGATAACCATAATTATGGTCATCCCGGCGATGCCCATGCATTCCCCCGCAGCCATACGTTCAAATTTCTGACGCGCCATCCTTACTCCTCCGCCGCCATAGGACTGCTGGCGACGCTCGCGGTGCTGCCGCGGGGATCGTTGAGCCGGGCGGTAAAAGGCGGCGCCGCCATTGCGGTGGCGGTATTGGGCAGCCAGGCCCGAGCATTGATGATGCGGCAATTGCTCCCCTCGATGATGCATTTGCTGAAATCGCATAAGCCGCGATTACATAAGCATCGTCCATACCCATCTAATTGACGCTCAAGCATAAAGAGCGCGCTCGAACTCTGCAATTGCACCCATGATCGCCAACATAGCTTCCCGTTTGCCGTGGAATGCGTGCCCAGTTTCAGTGGAATGCGCACTCAGGTTACCCTTAATGAAATGGGTAACAGTTTTATGAAGTCAAATACCACCGGCAAAGCCGGTGGCTTGGAATGGTGAGCGCCTCAAAGGC
>JAKDLC010000141.1 GCA_030453055.1 Nitrosospira sp. | reverse complement strand
CCTGCACCCCAAAAACCGCACACTTCACCCCGTCCAACTACCGGATTTAGGTTAAGGGAAACAAACCAGATCGGGCGCTGAAAGTGCCGGGGATTGGTTGCCGGAAAATGTGCGGTCCATCAATCCGGACACTGCGTCATGCCGGGGTTCATTTATAATCCGGGCTTCGCGATAGCCCCTGGGAAGGTAGTTTTCGCGACTTGCTGAAAAAAACAAGGAATAAGGGAGATCATCCATGCACATAGGCATACCCGCGGAGATTCGGGGGGGTGAAACACGCGTAGCGGCCACGCCGGAGACGGTGAAAAAATTTACCGCCAAAGGTTTTCATGTCGTTCTGGTACAGGCCGGCGCGGGGGCCGGCGCGAGCATACCCGATGAGGCGTATCGGGAGGCCGGCGCAAGCATCGCGGCCAGCGCGGCGGAACTGTATGGCCAATCCCAGATCGTGCTCAAGGTGCGCGGGCCGGAGCCCGGCGAACTGGCGATGATGCGCAAGGATGCCGTGCTGCTGGGTTTGCTTTCCCCGCATCAGTCGGATGGTATCGAAGCGCTCTCCCGCCACGGCCTGACCGCATTCGCGATGGAGAAACTGCCGCGCATTTCCCGTGCCCAGAGCATGGATGTGCTGTCGTCGCAAGCCAATATCGCCGGCTATAAAGCGGTGCTGATGGCGGCCAATGTCTATCAGAAATTCTTCCCCATGCTGATGACCGCCGCCGGCACGGTAAAGGCGGCGCGGGTGCTGGTTCTGGGTGCGGGGGTGGCGGGCTTGCAGGCGATCGCCACGGCCAAACGGCTGGGCGCCGTAATCGAAGCATTCGATGTGCGGCCGGCGGCGAAAGAACAGGTTGCGAGTTTGGGCGCAAAGTTCGTCGAGGTTCCGCTGAGCGACGAAGAAAAGGCGCAGGCGGAGACGGCCGGCGGTTATGCCCGTGAAATGTCGGATGATTATAAACGCCGCCAGGGCGAACTGGTGCACCAGCGTGCCGCCGCAGCCGACATTATCATTACCACTGCGCTGATTCCGGGCCGTCCGGCGCCGGTTCTGATCAAGGAAGAAACCGTTCGCGCCATGAAACCCGGATCGGTGATCGTAGACATGGCGGTAGAGGCGGGCGGTAACTGTCCGTTGTCGGAATTGGACAAGATCGTCGTGAAACACGGCGTGCACCTTGTCGGTATCGCCAATCTGCCGGGACTGGTGGCGGCAGATTCCAGCGCCCTGTATGCACGTAACCTGATGAATTTTCTTAACCTGATGCTGGATGCGAATAGCGGCGAATTCAAGGTGAACCGGGAAGATGAGGTCATCTCCGGCACGCTGGTCTGTGCGGATGGGGAAGTTATCGGGAAAACTTGAGAAGGCGCGAGCGGTAAGTGAAAAGCGGATAAACGGCTTTTCACAACTTGGGATTCACTTTAATAGATAAGTCACGAATGAGTTAAGTGAAAAGTGGATACACAGTTTTTCACGACTTGCCTTCCCTGCGGGTAATTCAGGATTCGAAATTTAACTTAATTTAACGGATTGAAGGAGCAATCATGATCGGCGACGTGGACCCAACCATCATTAACCTCACCGTATTCGTGCTGGCGGTGTTTGTAGGCTATCACGTCGTGTGGAACGTGACCCCGGCATTGCACACGCCGCTGATGTCGGTGACCAATGCGATTTCCGGCATTATTCTGGTCGGCGCCATGCTGGCCGCCGGACCGGCGGAAACCGACTGGGGCGTATGGCTGGGAGCGGTGGCGGTGACGCTGGCCGCGATCAATGTATTCGGCGGATTTCTCGTTACCCAGCGGATGCTGGAGATGTTCAGAAAAAAAGATAAAAAAGGAAGCTAGTAAATGTCCGCAAATTTGGTTGCAATCGCGTATCTGATCGCGTCAGTTTTTTTTATTCTGGCGCTAAAAGGCCTAAGCTCGCCGCTAACCGCTCGTCGCGGTAATTTGTTCGGCATGGTGGGCATGGCGATCGCCGTCGTCACCACGCTTACCGTCACCCGGAACTGGGCGCTGATACTGGCTTGTATCGCGCTGGGCGGCGCCGTCGGCGCCATGGTCGCGCGGCGTGTGCAAATGACAGCAATGCCGGAACTGGTGGCTTTCATGCACTCGCTGGTGGGCCTGGCGGCGGTATTTATCGCTATCGCGGCGGTCAATAATCCTGCGTCGTTCGGCCTGCCCGCAATATTGCCGATGGGCAGTAAACTGGAGCTGTTTCTCGGCACGTTCATCGGCGCCATGACCTGGTCGGGCTCGGTAATCGCGTTCCTGAAGCTGTCAGGCCGTATGAGCGGCGCGCCCATCACCTTCGGTGGGCAGCATATGGTCAATCTGATTCTGGCGATCGCGATGGTCGGCTTTGGCCTGTGGTTTTTCTTTAGCGAGACTACCAACTGGACCGCGTTCGCCGCGATGACCTCAATCGCCTTCGTGCTCGGCTTTCTCATCATCATCCCGATCGGCGGCGCGGATATGCCGGTGGTCATTTCCATGCTCAACTCGTATTCTGGTTGGGCTGCGGCCGGAATAGGCTTTTCGCTCGGCAACCCCATGCTCATTATCGCCGGTTCGCTGGTGGGCAGTTCGGGTGCCATTCTCTCTTATATCATGTGCAAGGCCATGAACCGACCATTTCTGTCGGTCATACTTGGCGGCTTCGGCAGCGAGGGAGGCACCGCAGCAGTCAGCGACGGAACCCAGAAAACCCATCGCAGCGGCAGTGCCGACGATGCGGCATTTTTAATGGGAAATGCCGACAGCGTGATCATCGTGCCCGGTTATGGTCTGGCGGTGGCGCGGGCGCAGCATTCGGTCAAGGAATTGGCTGAAAAGCTGCACGAGAAAGGTGTCAATGTGCGTTTCGCCATTCATCCGGTGGCGGGACGCATGCCGGGGCATATGAATGTGCTATTGGCCGAAGCGGAGATACCGTACGAGCAGGTACTCGAAATGGAGGAAATCAACAGCGATTTTGCCAATACCGACGTGGTGCTGGTGCTGGGTGCGAACGACGTGGTGAATCCCGCGGCGAATGTTCCCGGCAGCCCGATATACGGCATGCCGATTCTGGATGCCCACAAGGCGCGCACCGTGATGGTAGTCAAACGCAGCATGGCGGCGGGTTACGCCGGTCTCGACAATGACCTGTTCTACATGGACAAGACCATGATGGTGTTCGGCGACGCCAAGAAGGTGGTCGAAGATATGGTCAAGGCGCTGTGATGGTTTCCCGCGTAGCTGTGGTTTGAGCCTTGTTGTGTCGCCGATGTGGCGCAGAGAATCAAGGCGCTTTCATGCTCACAAATAGTTCTGTTAGCCCGGATATTTCATAAATTCGCGTGATGATTGCGCAGGATTTTGTTTTGTAGGGGGATTTTGTGAAGGAGTGGCGTAGTTATTCATACGCCCGACTGAACAAAATTCCCATACGAAACAAAAGACCAGTAAGGGCGCGCGTCAATTTATGAAATATCCGGGTTAGCAACAAATAGAAGTCTGTTAGCAACAAATAGAAGTCTTGATCAAACCACAATTCCCGGATATATTACCGGTAATATCCGGGAGGCCAAATGAGTAGTTCGCAAAAGCGCGCCATTCAAAATTACCGTTCTCGTTTGAGCGAGCGTGGATTGGCGCGTTTCGAAGTGCTCGGGCTTGATGGCGACCGCGATCTTATCAGGTCATTGGCCCGCCGCCTGGCAGAAGAAGGACCGGAAGCTGCTCGGATACGCTCTGCCGTCATTTGCACCATTTCGAGTGATGCCCCGAAGATGGGTGGTATCGTTGCCGCACTGCGGCGCTCTCCGCTTGTTGGGTCAGATATCGATCTGAGCCGCTCCCACATTGAGGGACGCAAGATCGATCTGTGACGCGATACCTCCTCGACACCAATATCATCAGCAATGTCATCAAGTCTGAGCCGTCGCAAGCACTACTGGAGTGGCTTAGGACACAGAGGGACAGTGACCTCTACATTGCCTCGCTAACGGTCGCGGAGATACATCGCGGTATTCTGGAGAAGCCATCAAGTCGGAAACGAACTGCTCTCGATGCCTGGTTCGTCGGTCCCGAAGGACCACAAATACTCTTTGCTGGCCGCATCTTGCCGTTTGATGAACGAGCCGGGCTTCTCTGGGCAAAACTAATGGCAGATGGCAAGATCGCCGGCCGTTCCCGAAGCGGATTAGATATGATCATAGCCGCAGTCGCGAGTGCCAATGATTGCGTCATTGTGACCGACAACGAACGGGATTTTTCCGGACTGGAGATCATCAATCCCCTTCGAGAGGATGTCAGATGAGCAACATCCTCTCGATCGATATGATCCTAAATCCGGTAGTTTTGATCGCTCATTTAATAGATGGGTGCCGGCATATTGGATGTAGAGGTCGGAACGCAACAGCAATTCAGGAAGGTCTGCGTTGTGCAATCGCACGTCGCCGCTAGGAACCAGAAGTTGTGGCATGTCCCCAATGCTGTCTGTCGCATTAACCATTCGAAGGCTGCAGGTTTACGCAACCTCATCCAGCCAGCTTTGCACTTGCTAGTCGATTCAGGCTGATGCCTTGCTCTGCTGCCTGCATCGCCAAGGCACGGTGTACCTCTGGCGGAATACGAACTCTGAATTCGCCGCTGTAGTGTTTTTCCGCGAGAGGCTTAGGCATGGGTTCGCCACAGGCTTGCATATCGGCTGCCGCTTCGGCAACCATTTGCCGGATTCCCGATAGTGCTTCTTCCGGGGCTGTCGCCAACCAGGATAGGGAGGGAAATTCTACGCACAAGCCCACATGCTCGCCATCCTCCGGTGACCAGGTAACGCGGTAGGTATAGTGATTAACGCTCATTTTGGTGCTCCTTCAACTTGTCGATGGCTAAAAGTACCTGTCGAACCTGATACGCCTTGGCTTTACCTTTGTCATTCTGGATGTTTACGCGAGGATCGCCGGGCCAAGGTGTTTTGAAAATAGTATGGCTGGTACCCGATTGCCGTGGCTTCCCAAAAAATTCCTCGCACACTTGGAGCAAATCTGAGAACCGTACATTTGTCGGTTCCCGCCGCATTTTATCGAGAATTTTTTTGGGGGGATACATCTGCGGATGGTATCAATACTGGCACCATTATGTCAATAAATCATCCCTTAATGTAGAGGATGCCGTGCCGCCTCTTCCTGCGTCAGCTGCCCTTCATCCCATTCTGCATGCGCTTCTTCCAAATCTCATGTTCCGAATCTTCTGTAGTCATTCTGTTAGCCCAACTTTCGCTATTCGCGGTCTTAATGCAGGTTGAGCGTGTCGATGCTGGCGAGCACGGTCGTGCTTGGCGAAGGCATTCGTCTTGCTCCGCGTGAGCTCACGCCGAACCGAGCCAACCGGTACTCGACACTCGCCGAAGCCAAAGAAGGCGCGCAAGTAGCCATCGTGCACCGGATCGAGGACAACGCCCTGGCCGTATTCGTGATGGGTGATGCGTGATGCGTTCGCCGGGTTGGAACAGGGCTTGAACTTCCGTCACGGCGCTCCCTCGCCCAAGGCTTCCAGCCGGTTCAACCAGCCACCGAAATGCGGGCAAGCCGCCCGAACCGTGGCAAGACCTATCTTCTCCAGCAGCGTGGGACCATCCGAGGTTTCCTTATAGCCGCCTACCAAGCTGTGCAACTGCGCTTTCGGTTGCGTAGTTGCGCCGTGATTGATCTGTTCCGGCGCACCAGCTTCTTGCACGGCATTTCGCAATTTATCGGCGAGGTGTGTCTTCCCGAAATGCGCCTCTACGGTATCCGGCGCGCTGAACAACCACGCTTCAAATTCATGCAGCGCAAGGAAGGGAATGAAACGCTGATGCTCAATCACCGCTGCGAACCGCTCTTGCAGCGCCGCCACCTTGTCGCGGGAATGGCCAGCGCCGAGC
>JAKDLC010000140.1 GCA_030453055.1 Nitrosospira sp. | reverse complement strand
TAATAACGATATTTCGTATTATTTGACGCTCACCTTCCGGGTGAGGCCGCTACGGGGTGAATTGCACGGTTTTTGCGGCACATGGCGGCGTTGCAACTCCTTGGAATGGAACGACCATTCCGCGTCGTTGCGCCTTGCCCTGCGCCCCAAAAACCGCACACTTCACCCCGTCCAACTACCGGATTTAGGATGAATCCTTGAACAAAACATCTTCCGCTACTGCCATGGAATTGGACGTTCTCGAGGAATTGGAGAACCGATTTGGTGTGGCGATAGGCCCGGTGCAAGCCACCTGCGACGGTATGCCCACGCTGTGGGTTGCAAAGGACAAGGTGCGCGATGTTTTACGTTACCTGAAACTGGAAGCGGAGGCGCCGTACCGCATGCTGTATGACCTCACCGCTATCGACGAGCGCACCCGCACCCACCGTGATTGCCAGCCGCCCGGCAATTTTACGGTGGTTTATCACCTGTTGTCGTTCGAGCGCAACGCGGACATTCGCCTAAAGACCGCGCTCACCGGTGGCGATTCCCTGATGCCTACGATTACCGATATCTGGCCTGCGGCGAATTGGTACGAGTGCGAGATATGGGACATGTTCGGCATTGTCTTTGAGGGCCACCCCCACCTGCGCCGCATCCTGCTGCCGCCGACGTGGCAGGGCCATCCATTGTTGAAGGACCATCCGGCGCGCGCCACCGAGATGGAGTCGTTCCGTTTGCCGCGGGACAAACAGAATGCTGAGCAGGAGGCGTTGCGCTTTCATCCGGAAGAATGGGGAATGCGGCGCGAGCATGAGGGCGTCGATTTCATGTTTCTCAACCTTGGTCCCAATCACCCTGGCGTGCATGGCGTCTTTCGCATCGTGTTGCAGCTGGATGGAGAGGAAATCATCGATGCCGTGCCCGATATCGGCTTTCATCACCGCGGCGCGGAAAAGATGGGTGAGCGCCAGTCATGGCATACCTATATTCCCTACACTGACCGTATCGACTATCTGGGCGGGGTGATGAACAATCTTCCGTACGTGCTGGCGGTGGAAAAGCTCGCAGGCATCAAAGTGCCCGACCGGGTGAAGGTGATTCGGGTGATGATGGCGGAGTTTTTCCGCATTGCCAGTCATCTGGTGTTTTACGGCACGTATGCGCAGGACCTGGGAGCGTTATCGCCGGTATTCTTTATGTTTACCGACCGCGAGAGGGTATTCGATATCGTCGAGGCCATCTGCGGGGGACGCATGCATCCGAGCTGGTTCCGCATTGGAGGCGTGGCGCAGGATCTGCCGAAGGGGTGGGATAGGCTGGTGCAAGACTTCCTCGATTACCTGCCGCCCCGGCTCGACGAATACGAAAAGATTGCACTCGGGAATCGCATTCTGAAGGCGCGAAGCCGCGGCATAGGTAATTACACCGTGGAGGAAGCGATAGAGTGGGGAGTGACTGGGCCCGGCCTGCGGGCCTGCGGTTTCGAATGGGATTGGCGCAAGGCGCGGCCTTATTCTGGTTATGAGCAGTTCGAGTTTGATGTTCCCGTCGGACAGCGTGGCGATTGCTACGACCGCTGCGCCGTGCGGGTGGAGGAAATTCGCCAGAGCCTGCGCATCATTGCGCAGTGCCTGGACCACATGCCGGCCGGCCCTTATAAGGCAGATCACCCGCTTACCACGCCACCGCTCAAGAAGCACACCATGCATGATATCGAGACCTTGATCGATCATTTCCTGGGCGTGAGCTGGGGTCCCGTAATCCCGCCGGGAGAGGCATTCATGGGTATCGAGGCGACCAAAGGGAGCAATGGCTATTATCTGATCAGCGACGGCAGCACCGCTGCCTACCGGGTACGCATACGCACGCCATCCTTTCCGCATCTGCAAATGATTCCCCTGATCAGCCGCGGGCTGATGATTTCTGATCTGATCGCCATTCTGGGGAGCATCGATTTTGTCATGGCTGATGTGGACCGCTGAGGGGAACATATGTTGAGCGAACAGGAAAGATCGGAAATCCAGGCAGAGTCGCAGCATTATCCGAATAATCGGGCGCTGTGTATCGAGGCGCTCAAGATTGTGCAGCAGCACCGCGGCTGGGTGTCGGACGAGGGCATTGCGGACGTGGCCGAGGCGCTGGGGATGACGTGCGTCGAATTGGAGAGCGTCGCCACTTTTTACAACATGATTTTCCGCAAGCCCGTGGGCAAACATGTAATCTTGCTATGCGACAGCGTGAGTTGCTGGATCATGGGTTACGAGCGCCTGCGCGAACATCTGGGTGTACGGTTGGGTATCGGCCTGGGCGAAACCAGCGCGGACGGCTGCTTCACCCTTCTGCCGAACGTGTGCCTCGGTGCCTGCGACCACGCGCCGGCGATGATGATAGGCGGCAACCACTACCAGGACCTGGATCCCGCCAGGATCGATGAAATCCTGGCGAAGTATCAAAAGGAAGAAAGAGAGGAAGAAAGAGAGCCAGCTGATGGAAACACCACTGACGCGTAACATCTTGCCGGGAAAAAGTCCGCCCGATCTTCCGCGGTACGAGAAGGCGGGCGGCTACGTCGCGCTGCGCAAGGCGTTGCGGATGGCTCCCGAGGCAGTCACAGCAGTGGTAAAGGAGTCAAATCTGCGCGGGCGCGGTGGTGCGGGTTTTCCCACTGCGCAGAAATGGAGTTTTGTGCCGATGGGTGACGACGCGCCGCATCCCAAATACATCATCTGCAATGCGGACGAGATGGAACCCGGCACATTCAAGGACCGCCTGTTGCTTGAAGGCGATCCGCATCAATTGATAGAAGGCATGATCGTGAGCGCATATGCGGTTCAGGCCGATGTCGGCTACATTTTCCTGCGCTGGGCTTACAAGCTGGCGGCGCAGCGGCTGGAACAGGCAATTGCCGAGGCATACCGCAAGGGCTATCTGGGCAGGAATATCCTCG
Organism: Nitrosospira sp.; assembly: GCA_030453055.1. GTDB lineage: Bacteria > Pseudomonadota > Gammaproteobacteria > Burkholderiales > Nitrosomonadaceae > Nitrosospira. The sequence continues at coordinate 2,988 of JAKDLC010000140.1, read as the reverse complement.
GTTCGGAGTACAGCCTGGAATTGCACCTGCATGTCAGCGCAGGACGCTACATGTGCGGAGAAGAGACCGCCTTGCTCAACGCGCTCGAAGGCAAACGCGCCAATCCGCGTGCCAAGCCTCCCTATCCACAGGTGAGCGGTTTATGGGGCAAGCCGACCATCGTCAACAATGTCGAGACGTTGTGCAATGTGCCGCATATTGTGAATTACGGTGCAGCGTGGTTCAAGAACCTGAGCCATGGGACCGATGGCGGCACCAAGCTGTATGGCGTGAGCGGAAAGGTGAAGAAGCCGGGGCTGTGGGAGCTGCCGATGGGCACGACCGTGCGCGAGATTCTGGAGGAGCACGCCGGAGGCATGCGAGACGGATACCGGTTTCGTGGTCTCCTGCCGGGTGGCGCATCAACCGATTTTATTGTCGCCGATCAACTCGATGTGGCGATGGATTTCGATTCAATGCAGGCGGCGGGCAGCCGCCTCGGTACCGGCACCATGATCGTCCTTGACGATAAAACCTGTCCCGTGGGCATGCTGCACAATCTGGAGCACTTCTTCGCGCAGGAATCATGCGGCTGGTGCACGCCCTGCTGGTCGGGACTTTCGTGGGTGGAACAGATCCTGCAGGGCATGGAAGAGGGAAATGGTCAGGCGTCGGATCTGGAGCGGCTGCAATCTCATGTGCGCTTGCTCGGTCCGGGGCACACTTTTTGTGCATTGGCACCCGGCGCCGCGGAACCGCTGCAAAGCGGCCTCAAATACTTCGGAGATGATTTCGATCGACATATCCGTGAAAAACGCTGTCCCTGGAGGGGAAGGTGATAACCATTCATATAGATAACAGGTCCCATACGGTCAAAGATGGCGAAAACCTGCTGCAGCAATGTCTTTCGCTGGGGCTCGATCTTCCCTATTTCTGCTGGCACCCCGCTCTGGGCTCGGTGGGGGCGTGCCGTCAATGCGCGATCAAGCAGTTCAAGAACGAAGAGGACAAGCGCGGCAAGATCGTCATGGCCTGCATGACCGCGGCCACGGATGGCGCTCGCATTTCGATTGACGACCCTGAGGCGCGGGAGTTCCGCTCCAGTGTGGTCGAATGGCTGATGCTCAACCATCCGCATGACTGCCCGGTATGCGACGAGGGCGGTGAATGCCATCTGCAGGATATGACGGTCATGACCGGGCATGTTTATCGTCGTTACCAGGGGCGCAAGCGCACGTTCCACAACCAGGACCTGGGTCCTCTCGTCAACCACGAAATGAACCGCTGCATTCAGTGCTACCGCTGTACACGGTTCTATCGCGACTACGCCGGCGGTCGGGATCTCGACGCAATGGTGCTGCGCAATCAGGTTTACTTCGGCCGCCACCAGGACGGCCTGCTCGAAAGCGAGTTCAGCGGTAATCTGGTGGAGGTCTGCCCCACGGGTGTTTTCACCGACAAATCGCTGAAGCAGCATTACACACGCAAATGGGACCTGCGAACGGCGCCCTCGGTGTGTGTGCACTGCGGGCTGGGCTGCAACACTATTCCCGGCGAGCGTTATGACATATTGCGACGCATTCGCAACCGGTTCAATGGCGCGGTTAACGGTTATTTTTTATGCGACCGCGGGCGTTATGGTTACGGATTCGTCAATAGCGAACGGCGAATCCGGCAATCGTCATTGCGCAAAAACAGGAGCGCCCCGCCGCAACCCGTCACCAAACGGGAGGCGCTCGAGCATCTGGCCGCGCTGTTATCCGGCGGGAAAAATGCAATAGGCATCGGGTCGCCGCGCGCCTCGATCGAAGCCAACTTTGCGCTGCGTGCTCTGGTTGGGCCCGAGCGATTTTATACCGGCGTGTCTGAACGCGATGGCCGTCTGCTTGCCTCCATGCTGAATATGTTGCGGCAGGGACCCGCTCGCACGCCGTCGTTGCACGAAGTGGAACTTGCCGACGCTGTTTTGGTATTGGGCGAAGATGTCACAAATACCGCCCCGCTGCTCGCGCTCGCGCTGCGCCAATCGGTGCGGCGCCAGCCGGAGAAGATCGCCAAGAAGATGCATATCCCGTATTGGAATGACCACGCGGTGCGCGAGGCAATGCAGCACGAACGCGGACCTTTGTTTGTTGCCACTCTCACCAGCACCAAGCTCGACGACGTGGCCACGCAGACCTTGCGAGGCACGCCGAATGATCTTGCCCGCCTCGGTTTTGCAGTTGCGCATGCGCTCGATGCCAGCGCACCCGCCGTGCCGGATCTGCCGGATGCGTTACGCGCACTGGCCCATACTATAGCGGAAGCGCTGAAGGCCGCAGAGCGTCCTCTCATCGTCTCCGGCATGAGTTGCGGCGATGTCAGCGTGATCGAGGCGGCAGCCAACGTCGCATGGTCGCTGTGCAACAGGGGACGTCCGGCGGAGCTTTGCTTCGCAGTGCCCGAATGTAACAGCCTGGGCGTGGCGATGCTAGGCGGGCGTGGTCTGGAATCCGCACTCGAAGCGGTGCGCGGAGCCGATGCCACCTCCGCCACCGGCGCAAGCACTGTCATTATTCTGGAAAACGATCTTTTCCAACGCTCGGATGCGGCGGCAGTCGACCGGTTTCTTGCCGCGGCCGAACATGTCGTGGTTATTGACCACGTCACGCATGCAACCAGTGAAAAGGCCGACGTAGTGCTGCCAGCGGGAACTTTCGCCGAGGCTGACGGCACGCTGGTGAACAATGAAGGCCGCGCGCAGCGCTTCTTTCAGGTGTTTGTTCCCCCAGGCGATATTCAGGAAAGCTGGCGCTGGGTGCAAGACATCATGACTGCGGCCGCACGCGACAAGGAGGCTCCCTGGTTGAGCCTGGACCATGTCACTGCCGCTTGCGTCAAGGCGATTCCGGACTTGGAACCTATTTTGTATGCTGCGCCGGCGGCTGGTTTTCGCATCACTGGCCAGAAGATTCCACGCGAGCCGCATCGTTACAGCGGGCGTACCGCCATGCAGGCCAATATCAGCGT
>JAKDLC010000139.1 GCA_030453055.1 Nitrosospira sp. | reverse complement strand
CCCATACGAAACAAAAGACCAGCAAGGGCGTGCGTCAATTTATGAAACATCCGGGTTTTAGGTACAGATGTTCATCCGGAACATTATTAACAGCTTCATAAACGGTAACCAATGGTTCTGGTTTATAGAGTTCGGATAACACGCATGTATCCAATAACACCTTCATAGATCAACTGACCGCATTGGACTTTTATCACGCATATCACCTAGATGGTCGATTTCGTAGGGTGGAGAGAGAATATATTGTTTAAAACTCTTCTTTTGACCAACCAGCCGTTCATATTCATTTCTGGAAATGATTACAACATCACCATCCCGCCGGTGAACAAGTTGGATTCTTCCGACCAGTGCATTATTGAGCAGTTCACTAAATTTATTTTTTGCATCTGCAACACGCCATTCATCCATTTTTTTCCTATATAGGCTAGCCCGGATGTTTCATAAATTGACGCGCGCCCTTGCTGGTCTTTTGTTTCGTATGGGAATTTTGCTCAGTCGGGCGTATGAGTCACTACGCCGCTCTTTCACAAAATCCCCCTACAAAACAAAATCCTGCGCAATCATCACGCGAATTTATGAAACATCCGGGCTAGATTTTGGGAATGCGCAGCGTCTTGCTGATCATCAGGGTTCCGGACAACACGAACAGCAGAGCCAGCGGATGCAATTCCCAAGGCCCCATCGTCCACACTCCCCCGTAGAGATTTTCGCCAAGCCGCTCCGTCCAGGCAGCCAGGACCAGCACGGCCGCCAGAACGATACTGGTGGGAATCGGCGTACCTTCGAAGTAGGCGACTTTGTCGGCCCCTTCCGAGAGACTCTCCGCGGTGACATTGAATCGCGCCAGCCGGCTGACTCCGCAACATACAAAGTAAATGAGCGCTATCCAGTCCCAACCGCCGCGCAATCCGGCGGCGAAACCCAGGGCCGCGGGGGCAACGCCAAACGAAAGGATGTCCGCCAGAGAGTCGAGTTCCCGCCCCAGGGCGGAATGCTGGCGCCGCCATCGCGCGATACGCCCATCGAGCACGTCAAACACAAAGGCTGCCGCCATCATGGCGGCCGAACTGAAAAAATGAACCGCCGACCGGCTATCGACATAGAGCATGGCGAACAACACCGCAGCCACACCGCAACCCGCATTCCCCAGCGTGAAAAAGTCCGCCAGCCGAAACTCGCGAATCATCGAGAAATGCTTGGGGGAGTCGGAGGATGAGGACATCGGTTTGCCACTATCTCCAAGTACCGTAGTAGATGTAGGGCGCCAATAAGCGAAGCGCATTGCGCCGCATGAAGCCCGCAGGTCGGATTAGCGAAGCGTAATCCGACGGATTTGGGCGACACTTGCATCCCCGCTTCCAATACCGTAATAATCCGGCATTACGCCGACGCTCACGAAGCTCCGTCGCACCCGATTCCAGGAAACCCCATCCCAACGGATCAAGGCCGCCGCCGCGATTACCCGCCTTAACGGGTAACCGGTGGCGTAGTCCTTACGCCTTTACCTTCACTCTCTTTAGCCCACTTCGTCGCGGCTAGCGCTTCGTGTTCCGCACGGCTGGCGTTCACGCAATTCGGCGTCGCATCGAGCAACGCAGGATTGGTTTTGCATTGGGCGATCTGTTCGGCTCGTTCGGCATCGTGTGACACGTACCAATCGACCGAACGGACTTCTTCCACCAGTTTGGTGGGCTCGCAGCCAACCAGCGCCAATACCAGCGCGCTCGACACCATCCAACCAGCAATTGTTCCGTTTTTCATATCAACCTCTCGACCGATTCCCCGAATCGCACCGCCTCTGACCCTCTGGCCTCTGCGCTGACGAATCCATACAATTTAATTATTACATGACCCCGGCCTTTTACTCTGTGCGCTAGGCAACGTAATGCGCATATGGGCAGTAAAAGTAGGGCGCCAATAAGCGAAGCGCATTACGCCGTATGAAGGAATGGAATATGAACCATGTCGGATTACGCTGCGCTAATCCACCTACCTGACTCGCATGACACGCTTCCCTTCCCCGATTCCCGCTTTTTTATGTACGACAACGAACGGAAGACCGAGGCGATCGGGTACATAGTAATACGCACTGGCGAGGCGAAGAGCAACGCGCGAATCGGGAGCAAATAATGGAAATGGAACCCTTGGTCAAGTTGCCCTGGCATGGCCATGAAACGATCGAATCGATACCATCGCTGCTGGATCGGGCGGAGCAAATAGAAATTACCTTGCCGGCCAATTACAACCATGCCTTGTTTCGCATACTGCATCCTGACCAAGAACATGCGCGGCTGGAAGTCATCGATGCTTCGGGCGGCCCGGAACTCCTGGCGAAGATCGCGACCGTCAGCGGGCTTGAGGGACTTGTTGCGCTGACCGGCGCGCTGACTGCGGCGCAAGCGAAGGTGCGGGTCGTCAGCCCGCCAACCATTGTCATTACGCTTCCCGCCGCGAATCTTCAACCCTAACGATCGCCGGGGTGGTCGGGCCTCGCGGGCATCGGGATCGTCGGGTTACGCTTCACTAACCCGACCTGCAAACTACGAAACCTCGAATTTATCGGCACGCCCTCATGACACGTTCTCCCATCCTGAAGCCCGGCCAGAACTGCTGGCGAATCGAGCATGCCGACCGGATCGCCTTTCTGGTGGATGGGGCCGACTTTTTTTACGCCTTCCGGGAAACGGCAAAACAGGCCCTACGTTCGGTATTGATCATTGGCTGGGATATCGACAGCCGCGTAGAACTGATCCGGGAACACACACCGGCACAGGCGCGGGAACAAACGTCTGACGGACTGCCGGTCCGTTTGGGCGATTTCCTCAACGGTCTGCTCGAGCGCAATGATCAACTCCACATCCATGTTCTGGACTGGGACTTCAATATGTTCTTTGCCTCGGCTCGCGAGTGGCTGCCGCTCTACAAAGAGGAATGGAACGCGCACCCCCGCCTGCATTTTCACCTGGACGATCGGCACCCCGCCAGGGCCTGTCATCACCAGAAAATTTTCGTTATCGATGATTGCGTGGCGTTTGCCGGCGGCCTGGATCTGACACGTGGTCGTTGGGATACGTCCGAGCACCTGCCCGATGACCCGCGCCGGCGCGAGGCCGAATCGGAACCGATCCCGCAGCCCTATCATGACGTCCAGATGATGGTCAGCGGCCCTGTTGCGGCCGCGCTGGGCGAACTCGCGCGCGAGCGCTGGCGTCGCGCGACGGGCCATGCGCTATCCGCGCCGGAATTGCCCATCGGCTCCGACAATTCCGGCTACTGGCCGGATTATCTGGCGCCGGATCTGGAAAACACAAACGTCGCCATTGCCCGCACGGTTCCCGGATACGAGAACCAGACGGAAGTGCGCGAAGTGGAAGCGCTCCTGCTGGACATAATCGCCGCTGCACGGAACTCAATCTATATTGAAGCCCAATACTTCACTGCGCAAAAGGTAGGCGCTGCGCTGGCAAAGCGATTGAGCGAACACGATGGTCCGGAAATCGTCATGGTACTGCCTGAGAATACCGACGGCTGGCTATCGCAAAATACCATGGATATCCTGCGCGAGCGCTTGTTCAAACGCCTTCAGGCGGCGGATCATTACAACCGCCTGCGGCTTTATTCTCCCCGCATACCCGGTCTTGACGGGCAGTGCGTCAATGTACACTCCAAGGTGATCGTGATCGACGATGAACTGGTCCGCGTGGGCTCCGCCAACCTCAATAACCGCTCGATGGGTCTCGATACCGAATGCGACCTTGTGTTCGAAGCCAACGGTGATGCGCGCATTCGCGGCGCCATCGGCGCCTTCCGCAACCGCCTTCTGAGCGAGCACCTGGGCGTGGATCCCGGTGAAATTGCGGTGCGCCTGTTACGCGAAGGTTTCCTGATCCGTGTCGTGGAATCACTTCGCGGCGCCGGACGCACCCTGAACCCGCTGACGCTTCGCGTGACGGCGGAAGTCGATGCGCTGGTGCCGGATGTGGAGATTGTCGACCCGGACCGGCCCATCGATGCGGACCAATTGATGGAAGAGTTCGTTCCCGAAGAAGAACGCGAACCGGCCCGCAAACATATCGCTCTGGTCGTATCGATACTCGCCGCCCTTTTGGGATTGACCGCCGCGTGGCACTGGTCGCCCTTGCGGGAATGGGTCAATGTCGAGACATTGACCGGCTTTGCCGCCGCATTCGAGCAGGCCCAGGCCGCACCATTGCTGACTCTGGCTGTTTTCGTCATCGCCGGCCTCGTCGTGTTTCCCCTTACGATACTCATCGTTGTCTGCGTATTGGTGTTCGGCCCGCTGTATGGTTTTCTTTACTCATGGCTAGGCGCCCTGTTGAGCGGGATGTCCACCTTCGCACTCGGCCATTTACTGGGCCGCAAAACAATTCGACGATTTGCGGGCAGAAGACTTGGCGAACTGAACCGGCGCCTGGCGCAACGTGGCGTGCTCACCATTATCATCGTGCGGATCATCCCGTTCTCGCCGTTTGCGATCACCAACCTGATCGCAGGCGCCTCGCACATCCGCTTTCGGGATTTTGTCATCGGCAGCGCCATCGGGCTGCTCCCGGGATTGATAGCCATATCCCTGTTTACGGATCGTCTGGCCGCCACCATCCAGGAACCGGATCTGCCCGCATTCGCCCTATTGGCGGCCGTCATCGCCGCCATTATCGCCGGTGGCTGGACACTCTGGCGATGGGAGGGACGGCGCCGGGATGATCGATTGAGGGCGACTGTCGATTAATCCTGAATCCGGCAGTTGACCGCTCATTTTTTAATTCAGCGCAATGAGCCACAAAGATTTTTTGTGTCACTTGACCTTCACCTATAAGGCGAATTCGCTACAGAGCGAATTCAGGATAATTGCGCCATCCATACAATGTACCTGACGTTCGCCACCTACAATATACACGCCTGTATTGGCACCGACGGCCGTTTCGAGCCCGACCGCACCGCGCATGTCCTGCGGGAACTGAATGCGGACGTGGTGGCGCTGCAGGAAGTTGAGCACCATGACGTCAACGGCTGCGACATGCTGGATTACCTGGCCGCAAAAACAGGCTTGACGGCCATTGCCGGCCCTACCCTGCTGCGAGAAACCCGCCACTATGGCAACGCCATATTGACGAAGCTTCCCGTCCTGACGGTGAACCGGGTTGACCTGACCCTGCCCGGGTGCGAAGCGCGGGGTGCGCTCGACGTCACCCTTGCCGGGCATGGACGGCGCATACAAGTCGTGGCGACGCATCTTGGACTGAGACCGCAGGAGCGGCGTCAGCAGGTTCGCCGGCTGCTTGCGCTGTTCGATATCGGCTCCTCGGATATTTATGTGTTGCTGGGCGACCTGAATGAATGGTTCCTGTGGGGGCGCCCCCTGCGCTGGCTGCATGCGCACTTCGAGGCCACGCCGCACCGTCCGACCTTCCCGGCGCGCCGGCCTTTCATCGCGCTCGATCGCCTATGGGTGCACCCGCGCCGCCGGCTGGCAAGGCTGGAGGCGCATGCCACCGCCCTCGCGCGCAAGGCGTCCGACCACCTGCCCTTGAAGGCCGTTATCGAAATCTGATCGAAGGTAAAATGGGGTCAGACACGATTATTCCTGCTACGGCGAATAAAATGGGGTCAGACACGATTATTCCTGCTATATTCCACGCATTTAATTCTAAAATAAATCGGGTAGAGTAGAGAGCAGGCTCCCGCCTACCCTCCCTCATCAAACCGTGCATGCGATTTTCTCGCACACGGCTTTCCGATGTTCTTCACACCAAGGCATGCGCTGAACGCCAGCCTGCTGCCGTTGGGAGTTTATACAGCCCGTAGCGCTCATACAGATCACGGCGCGGAAATCGGCATAAGGCCGCTTTCCTGTCCCTGACCTTGTGGCGCTTCATCAAGTGGGTTCGCAGGCGGTCTTCCGCATGTTGCCTGACCTTA
>JAKDLC010000013.1 GCA_030453055.1 Nitrosospira sp. | reverse complement strand
AGCTAGCCTAATATTGCCAACTCTTATACATCACACGCTACACCATCATGCCCTGACTAATCAATTGGGATATCCCGCACTGTATGGCTGGGATGTCAAACGGGAATTTTCTGTTGATCGCCATTCTGCCTGCTTTGACTTTATCCGAACAGACCGGCGATAATTCGCTATTATCGGCTTGAGTCACCATGGCGAGAACGTGTTGGCCAGAATAACTAAAGGAGCAAGTAGTGAAATTTAGCATAAAAAGCGGTAATCCGGAGAAGCAGCGCAGTGCCTGCGTGGTGGTGGGTGTGTTCGAACCGCGCAAGCTGACCGACGCTGCGCAAGCCATGGACAACGTCACCAATGGATATATCGGCGGTATATTGCGTCGCGGCGATATGGATGGCAGGGCAGGCTCCACACTGGTGTTGCACAACATGCCGGACGCTCTGTGCGAGCGTGTACTGCTGGTAGGGCTTGGCAAGGAACGAGAGTTTAACGATAAGGCATACGGCGACGCGGTCCGCGCCGCCTTCAAGGCGCTGCAAAAAACCGGCGCCACCGACGCCGCCCTGTTTTTGACCGACGTACCATTGAAACAACGGGATGCCGCCTGGAAAGTTTCACAGACCGTCATCGTGGCAATGGAAAGCTTCTACCGCTTCGAGCGCCTCAAGAGCAAGACGGAAGGGGTCAAACCGCAACTGCGCACAGTCACGCTGGGCACAACCCGCCGTGCGGAGCTCGCAGCCAGCGAGGAAGCCCTGCAACAGGGGCTTGCCATCGCCGACGGCATGAATCTGACCAAAGACCTGGGCAATCTTGCATCCAACATCTGTACCCCAACCTATCTGGCCAAGCAAGCCGTAAGTATCGCCAAGGCCCATAAGCTCAAGGCCACCATCCTGGAGCCGAAAGACATGGAGAAGCTCGGCATGGGATCATTGCTGGCCGTTGCGCGCGGCAGCCGTCAACCCGCCAAGCTGATCGTGCTGGAATACTGGGGGCAAGCGAAGAAGGAAAAGCCCGTAGTGCTCGTAGGCAAGGGCGTCACTTTCGATACCGGCGGCATTTCGTTGAAGCCCGCGGCGGAAATGGATGAAATGAAGTACGACATGTGCGGCGCAGCCAGCGTGCTGGGCGTCATTACAGCGATCGCACGCATGCGGCTCCCGGTCAACGTCGTGGGCATTATTCCCGCCACCGAGAACATGCCTGGCGGCAATGCCACCAAACCCGGCGACGTCGTTACCAGCATGTCCGGACAAACCATCGAAATCCTCAACACCGATGCGGAAGGACGGCTGATCCTGTGCGATGCGCTGACTTACGCCGAGCGCTATGAACCCGATACGGTAATCGATATCGCCACCCTTACCGGCGCCTGTGTCATCGCACTCGGGCATGTAGCGTCGGGTTTGCTCAGCAATGATGAAACACTGGCGGATGAATTGCTGCATGCTTCCGCGCACGCGGCAGACCGTGCCTGGCGTCTGCCGCTATGGGACGATTATCAGGAGCAACTGAAAAGCAATTTTGCCGATATGGCCAATATTGGTGGGCGCGCAGCCGGAACCATTACCGCCGCCTGCTTCCTGTCGCGTTTCACCGGGAAATATCGATGGGCTCACCTGGACATCGCCGGCACCGCATGGAAATCCGGAAAGGAAAAAGGCGCAACCGGCCGGCCGGTGCCGTTGCTGACCCAGTTTCTAATCGAACGGACAAGGAAAAGAAACACCTGATACCGAGACGAATCGATATGACCGAAATCGACTTCTACTCCGGTTGCGACGATAAGCTGCATACCGCTTGCCGTCTTGTCGCCAAGGCTGTGCGGCAAGGGCTCAAAATAATGATCTATACAACCGATGCGGCGATGACTGCGCAGCTCGACAAACTGTTATGGACTTTTTCTCCGACCGATTTCATCCCCCACTGCCGCGCGGACGGTAAACTGGCCGAAGTCACCCCCGTCGTACTCGGTCACATGGTCGCGACACTTCCCCACGATGACGTGCTGCTTAACCTGGACGTCGACAATCCGCTTTTTTTCAGTCGTTTTCGACGCCTTGTCGAAATTACCGGAGTGACAGCGGAGGACGTGCAGGCGGCACGAAAACGCTACCGTTTTTACCGGGACCGGGGATACGAAATTCGCCACCATAAGCTCCGACCGGAATAGCCAACCCGGGCTCGGGAACATCATCCGAACCAATCGGCCCCCTTGATCGTTCATCCACGTTTCACCCCATTTTTTCTATGCCTCGTGCATCCGGACCGCCATGACAAACAGTGACGAAGACTCAGCAAACGCCGATTACGATGAAATCCTGCGTAAGCTGGACGCGTTGTTACACAAGCACCAGGATAAATCCTCGGCGTCGGCAAAAACGCATGACGCGGCGCCCTTGCCAGTTATCACACCCGGAATTGCGGTAGAACAACCGTCACTGACATCAGCGGACAACATACCCACCCTCACTGAAACGGTGCATCTGACCCCCACCATGCTGTCGCCGCAATCCGATGTTACGTCGCTACTTGGTCAGATTCTGGATTCCGCGCTCAAGGATTCAGGGGCCGAACTGGATGCCGGCGCGCGCGAGGCCTTGATCCAGGCTCTGGAATGCCGCCTGTTTGGTCTTTGACAGCCATCATTAATCCTGAATCCGGCGAATGGAATGCCCGTGGAACTCGACAAAAGCTTTGACCCCAGCGACATAGAAAGTCGCTGGTATCCTCAGTGGGAATCCGCCGGTTATTTCAGACCTGCGTCCGATACGACAGCCGCTGGAACGATACCTGCCTACTGCATCATGTTGCCCCCGCCCAACGTAACCGGCACGTTGCACATGGGTCACGCCTTCCAGCATACTTTGATGGACGCGCTGACGCGCTATCACCGCATGTGTGGCGACAGCACGTTATGGCAGCCGGGGACGGATCATGCCGGTATTGCCACCCAGATCGTGGTGGAGCGCCAGTTGGATCAGCAAAACATAAGCCGCCGCGGCCTGGGACGCGAAGAATTTCTCAAGCGTGTGTGGCAATGGAAAGAGACGTCCGGCTCCACCATTACCCGTCAGATGCGGCGGCTGGGGGCTTCCTGCGACTGGTCGCGCGAACGCTTCACCATGGATCAGGGGTTATCCCGCGCCGTCACGGAAGTTTTCGTGCGACTTTATCGCGAAGGACTGATCTATCGCGGCAAGCGGTTGGTGAATTGGGACCCGGTGCTGCAAACCGCAGTTTCCGATCTGGAAGTGGTATCGACGGAGGAAGACGGATTTCTCTGGTATATTCGCTACCCGCTGGAAAATGACGCGGGTGCAGGCCTGGATGAAACAGGGACGGAGGGGCTGATCGTCGCCACCACCCGCCCCGAAACCATGCTGGGCGATATGGCGGTCGCCGTGCATCCGGATGATCCCCGATACCGGCACCTGGTCGGCCGCCGTGTGCGACTGCCATTGTGCGAACGAAGCATCCCCGTAATCGCCGACGCGTATGTCGATCCGGAGTTTGGTACCGGCTGCGTGAAAATCACTCCAGCGCACGATTTCAATGACTATCAGATGGGACAGCGGCATAAGCTCGTTCCGCTCGGCATTCTCGCGCTGGACGGAAAGATCAACGATTGTGCGCCTATCGAGTATCAGGGACTGGATCGTTTTGATGCCCGCAAGAAAATCATTGCCGATCTGCAAATGCAAGGGTTGCTGGTAGAGACCAAGCCACACAAACTGATGGCGCCGCGCGGCGATCGCACGCACACGGTGATCGAGCCGATGCTCACCGATCAGTGGTATGTGGCGATGGAAGGCCTGGCGAAGCGCGGGCTGGAAGCGGTGGCGAATGGCGACGTCAAATTTACGCCGGAAAACTGGAGCCACGTTTATGACCAGTGGCTCGAAAACATCCAGGACTGGTGCATTTCGCGCCAATTGTGGTGGGGGCACCGGATTCCGGCCTGGTACGACGAGGAGAACAACATCTTTGTCGCGCACAGCCGGGAGGAAGCTCAGCAGCAGGCTGGCGAACGCAAGCTCACGCAGGACGAGGACGTGCTAGACACCTGGTTTTCGTCCGCATTATGGCCCTTCTCAACGCTGGGCTGGCCTGAAGAAACGCCGGAACTCGGGACTTTTCTGCCGACTTCCGTGCTTATCACCGGTTTCGACATCATCTTCTTCTGGGTAGCGCGCATGGTCATGATGTCGCTGCATTTCACCGGCAAGGCGCCGTTCAGGGAAGTCTACGTGACCGGACTGATCCGCGATGCGGAAGGCCACAAAATGAGCAAATCCAAGGGTAACGTACTGGATCCGCTGGACCTCATCGACGGCATCACCTTGCCGGACCTGATTACCAAACGCACCACCGGGCTGATGAATCCCGGGCAGGCGGAATCCATCGAAAACACCACGCGCAAGCACTTCCCCAACGGCATTCCCGCATTCGGCGCCGATGCTCTGCGTTTTACCTTTGCCAGTCTGGCCTCCCATGGCCGCGACATCAAATTCGATTTGCAGCGCTGCGAAGGCTATCGCAATTTCTGCAACAAGCTGTGGAACGCCACCCGCTATGTGCTGATGAATTGCGAGGGAAAAGACACGGGGCTGATGGCGGATGATGCCGAGGCGTGGCCGTCGGGTCATTCCGACGCCGATCAGTGGATCATCAGCCGCTTGCAATTGGCAGAGGGTGCGGTGGAACAGGCTTTTCACGACTATCGCTTCGATATCGCGGCCCGCGAAATCTACGAATTTGTCTGGGATGAATATTGCGATTGGTATCTGGAGTTTGCCAAGGTTCAGTTAAATAGCGGCAACGATGCCATACAGCGCGCTACCCGCCATACCTTGACCCAAGTATTGGAAGCCACACTGCGGCTGACCCATCCCATTATCCCTTTCATTACCGAAGAATTGTGGCAGAAAATCGCGCCGCTCACAGGCAGGCAAGGCGCAAGCATCATGCTACAGCCCTATCCCAAGGCCAACCCGGCGCATATTAGCGAAAACGCCATCGGACGTATCGCTGCGCTCAAGGAAATGATCAATGCCTGCCGCACGTTGCGCGGCGAAATGAATCTGTCCCCGGCGTTACGGATCCCGCTCCTGGCTGTGGGCGACAGGCAAACGCTGGCTGATTTTTCTCCCTACCTGATGGCGTTGGCTAAACTCGCGCACGTGGAAATCATGCAGGACGGCTTGCCGCATGCCGAAGCGCCGGTGGCGATCGTGGGCGAATTCAGATTGATGCTGAAAATCGAAGTGAATATCGCCGCCGAGCGTGAGCGTCTGACCAGGGAAATTGCCCGTATCGAAGGCGAAACCGCCAAGGCAGAAATCAAACTCGCCAATGCCGCTTTCGTCGAACGCGCCCCGGCCAAGGTGGTGGAACAGGAAAAAGGGCGGCTCGCCAATTACGACGCGACGCTGGAGAAACTGAGGGAGCAGTTGCGGAAACTGGGATGAGTAAGGACTGTTCTTAGCTACATGCATGCTTTGATAGTGGACGCATTTTCGACAGCGGAAAGGTTATATTCAAGCACAGCACTGCTGAACAAAACTTTCAATTTCATCCGGAACTCTCGTTTGCTTGATCTCCTTAGCAAGGTGGTAAGTAATATCGTGGTTAATGCCAGCCGCTCTCTTAATTCTCTCCAGCATGGATTTACCGCTGATGGTACGAAGCAGCCCATTGAGCTTATCCACTGGCGCTGTAGCAGCATTGCCAGAAAATGCATCGATCAACGGAATATTGGCTTGATAATCAGCCCAGAAGGCGGCACCGAAAGGCGTGCTCATATATTCTATATTTATTTGCGTTTCAATCTGTTGCCGGGTATGTGTCTTTGTATAACCGTCACTATAAGCCTTCTTTCCGTGCCGATGCAACGCTTGGTTAAGCGCGGCAAAAGGGACCAGCGCGTTGGCGTGATCGATCAGTTCAGCGAGAACTGTCGATGTCAATCGCTTAGCGCGGCCACGTTGAGCAGGAGCCAAATACGACTCTACCGCGTTAGGCTCGATTAGATAGCTTTCCAGTTCCCAGCGGTTTGTGATCTTTATATAGCTGTGAGGCTGAGCAGCTTCGAACGCGATGTCGCTAGTTTCGCGAAGCAGCGTCCAATTGTGGTCAGTCATTAGTTTGTCGCGATCCACGATGCCGAAGGCAGCAATTCCTTGCTGACGGTCGGCGGTAACAGCATTGACAACTGCGGTGCATCCGTGTGCCTGAGATACGATGTTGAAGCTTACTTTGTGTAGCCATTCAGTAAACCAGAAATTTTCAAAAATCCTTCTATCGCTCTCCCCTTCCACGTAGATGACGGGCTTTGCCTTCCAGCGACCAAGTACAGACTGACTGGACGTCAGGTTATTCCTCTTCAGACTTGACATAGTGCTTCTTAGCATCCTCTTGAATTTGAAAAACTTTTGCTTCTTCCTCTTCGGTTTCAAACAAATGGCCACCCTTGCGTAGATTTTCCTCCTGTAGTTCCAAGGCAAGGGCCGTCATCATCTCCTGCGAATGAGTCGCCACAATGATCGTCTGACCGGGGAAGTGATCTTGGGCGAATTTTTTGAACTGGTAAAGAAGCCGGTATTTCCAGTTCTCGTGCAGATGCGCTTCAGGTTCGTCAATTAGTAGAATGGTGTTACGCGTCATATGCGCACCTAAGCGAAGGAATAACTGCACCAAGCTTTTCTCACCACTGCTCAACGCATCGAAGCGGTGCAAGTTATCGCTATTTACCACGATAGCTTCCGGTGGCTCCTTGCGCACACCCTTGACGAACTTGGCAGGGTCATCAAATACACGTTTGTTCACTAATTCCAAAGCACGTTCATAGCGCCCATCATCCAGCCATTTTAACCACACCAGTAAGTTGTCCAAGGAATCGCGCCAATGACCACCTTCTGTCCGGAAGGCATGAACGGGTCTGTAGTTCCAATCGCGCGGCGCGACGACGGCGCGCTCTTCGCTTGATTGGATCGGGACCACATTACGATAGGCCGAAAAATAGATCACGGTGGGCCAAACCAACGTACTGTCCTCAAAGCCACCAACGCTCTCATTGAATGCATCGGCGAGGCGGTCATTTAGGCCCTCAAACCACTCATCTTGGCGACCGATTATTGCCCAGCTGTTGGCTTCGTTGCGGCAAAAACCAAATCGATGCCACTCACACGCGCCGACAGTCAACAAAGTGCCATCATCCCAGAATCGCAGACTCACTTCCGTACCGATTTGGCCGGCAATCAACGACAGGACGGCCACACGTTCGTCACCATCGAGACTATAACGGACACGGATGTCCCACTGCGCACGGCCAGGTCCTCGATCAAGCGCTTCATAACCGAAGGGTGTTCGACTGCCGTACCCATTGGCCTGTGCCATCGCCTTGGCGTCATCATGACTCAACATACCCATCAATGCTGCCATAAGCTCCAGTGCCGTGGTCTTTCCATGCCCATTCTTAGAAAGAAATAGGTAAAGGTTGCACGACTCGTCGTTGGCGTCGGTGAAGTCAATAGACTCCAGCCGAGACTGGAACGGCCCAATGCGGTCGATATTCAGCCACAGCGGTGTAAATTCGTGGATCAGGAAATGCCCGATCATCCCGTCCTCCTCAATGCGCTAGCAACCCCGCGCGCAATATCATCCGAACCTAACATCACGCCGTGTACCCGAACCGTCGGTTGACCCAAGAGTCGCACCAACATATCGCCCTTACCCAGCAGCTTTTCCGCACCGGTTTCGTCGATGATAATTTTCGACTCGGAACCCTTCTGCACGGTCAGCGCGATGCGGCTAGGTACATTGGAGCGCAGTAGACCGGAAAACGTTTGTGCATCGGGCCGTTGCGTCGCCAGTACCAGATGAATGCCAGTGGCACGGGCCTTTTGCACCAGGCGTACCAGCGGTTCTTCGATAGCACCCGATTGCAGTAATAAGTCAGCCAACTCTTCCACCACCACTACGATACGCGACAAGTTAAGACTGGCAGCTTTTTGCTCGTCAATATCACGCGCGCCAACACGTGCCAATTCGTTCTCGCGCGTCGCCATTTCATCGACTAACCGATTCAGGGCATCCAGCGCGTCGGCGGAATCAGTTAATACACCATCAACGCAGTGCGGTAGTCTGGCGTAGGGGGCTAGTTCCACGCGCTTGGGGTCGATTAACAGAAGTTTGAGCCGACTCGCATCCATTTGGCTAAGTAACGACAAGATCAGCGCGTGCAGGCAAACACTTTTCCCGCTTCCTGTAGTGCCGCCTATTAGTAGATGCGGTGCGGCAGCCAAGTCAAATCCTATCGGTCGGCCGACAACGTCTTGGCCTAAATAGACCGGCAAATGCCATTCGGTCGGCGCACCGGACAGCCACGCCATTAGCGACGCCGCAGGCACGAAACGCCATTGAGCTGGTATGCGCGGCACATCGAGTGCAGCGATCTTTGGCTCGGTAGTTGAAGAGACAAACACTCCAGCCTCGCCAAGGCCCAACACGAAGGCCAGCTTGTCGAGGCCGCGCAATAGCGGACTGTGGTCATTGATGTCGCGCAGTCGTACCATGAATCGTGTCATACGTGGACCATCCAGCGCATCAACAATCTCGGTAGCAATGCCAATCTCGGCCAAGGCACGCAGCAATCGTTCCCGCAAGTCAGACACAACAACCGTACTGCCGCCTAGGTCACCGAATAACTCATGCAGCAGGTAGTCATGGAAGTCGTGTGACTCTATCCATCCACTACGAAATTCGCGCAGTCCGCGACGTACATGACGCTGTAAAAGGCAAACAAAGGCGTCGCCATCGGCGAACAGGTCTCGCCTATAATAAGCCGAAAGCAGAGCAAGGAACAAAGACGTTTGGTCTTCTGCCTCCTCCTTGCCTTCACCAGTTAATTCTTTGAGTGCATACTCGCTACCACCCACAGTCGAGTCGCGACGGTCATAAACTTGGTCGGGTGGAGTGGCGATGCGCAGTGAGCGGGCAAGCGCCAGCCGTAGCACCGCCCACTTTGGCACAGGATGACGTAAGCCATGCTTGATGACGTTGGTAATAGTCAATTCATCCTGGCTATCAGTGTAGACCTTGGCCACTTATGCCTCTTCAATGGTATACATAGCCGTATCACGCTCGATCCGAGTGCGATCCCCATTCGGATTTTCAAGCCTGAATTCAGCGTTTACCCAAGGCTTTAAAATGCCATATTTGTCTGCATCAAGCTCTGAATCAGTCGGTAGGACGATGACTTGCTGCGCCGCCTTAGGATAATAATTACGCAGCAAATTTTCTTGATGTAGGCGATCAATCCGCGCCAGCGGAGTATCAACGATGACTGGAACCCCTCGTCCTGACACGTCCGACAGAGCCCATAGTAATGCCTGAGCAGTTAGCTGTTTCATTCCGGCCGAGATATTGGCAAGGCCGATCTCACGATCCTGCGTGTCACGGTAGCTTAATGCAAAGTTTTCATTGAGCTTTATGTTGGAAATCTGATGATGTGAGGTCATTAGCTGCTTGAAGCATTGATTCAATGCTATCTCGATTTCGGCGCGGCGGTTTTTCTTGAGGCAATTCCCGTACAACTCGAACACACGCCGCGCTTGTTGGGCGCGGTTGATCTGGTGGCTATTGATGCTAGCCTTGACCAGTTTGGTCTCTTGCTGGCTAATTTGAGTAGCAAGACGTTCTAACTCTGCGTCGTGGTGACCGATATAATGGGCGTACTTGCCACGCTGCTCTATCAGATCATCGCGGCGGGTCCGCAACTCGACCATTTCGGCTTCACGCTCGTGGAAAACTTGCTTCTGCTCGGGCGATAGCTCGTCGATAGCCTCGACTTCGGCCTTTGCCTGTTGCCATTCTCTGCGTAACCGACCGACCTCACGTAAATCGTCGGCCAGACGCTGGCGCTCATTGCGAGCGTGGAAAAAGTAGTCAATACGACGCTTGAGCGCTATGGTTTGATCTGAGTTGAGCGAGAAAAAGCCACCTGTCGATGGTTCAGTGTATTGCGATAGAATGGCACCAAGCTTTTGCCTGTAATGCAACTTCTGCGGCTCGCTGAGTCTTGGACTGGGGTGAGGCGGTTCGTCGAACAAACGCGCTGGCAGGCGCTCAAACACTCCTCGGATTTCTTCGGCCAGCCGTTGTGAAGCATCGGTTACTGCGCCTTCAAGCTGATTAGCGATACCTTGCACCAGCTCGGGCGCGGCCCACAGTGGTGCTGCCATTGGCAAACTGGCAGCTACCCGCTGGCAGAGTAGCTCGTAGCTATCCTTGGCACGCATCATTTTTTCCTTGAGATGCGGCGTATCACGCTGCAAGACTTGGGTGCGGATGGACTCGATTTGGCGCGCGTGCCGCCGGATTTCGCGTTCCAGATTCTCGAGATCGGCTTCCACATCGTCTGCTGCAGCTTGTGCCTTGGCTCGCTCAGCCTGCTTCAATTGGAGCTTAGCGCCCAAAGTGTTATATTCGGCTTGTTCATTTATTGCTGTACCGTCTCGCTTCCAAGCCTTAACCGCGAGTTCCAAGTATTGATCCAAAGTATCGACAGCAGCGAGACCAAGCAACTTCTCGATCTGCCTCATAAGGCCCTCCTGATTGGCCTCCGCGAGCTGCTGCACCTTTTCTCCGTCATAAAAGAAAAAAGGAACGATGTCGCGTGGCAATCTGCGTTGCAGAAATTCCTCGGCTTCTTCCGGTTCGTCGATTAGTTTGTTGAGGCCTAATCCATCTTCGTTAAAATCGGCTTCGATGCTCAGATATGGCTCTAGCTCACCGCCATCGTAGCGCCAGTAACGCCGGACAGTGACGCGACCTTTTTCTTCCCGCCAAATAAGGGTAATACCGTATTCGGATAGACGCTGTTCACGTGCGTCGCGATTGAATACGCCTTGCCAAATATGGTCCATACCTAACAGGTATGTATGGGGACGAAAAGTGGCGCCAATCGAAGTGTCCCGCAACATTACTTCGGACGTACCGAGGAAGAGCAGTTTGACGCTAGTGATAAAGCTAGTTTTGCCGAAACCGTTCCGACCAGAAATCAAAACAACAGGCTTATCGGGCGTTGGGAAGGGAAAATCGAAAGTCTGCTCGCCATAGTAAGAGAACAGATTCTGGATGCGGATCTGCTCAAAGATCATGGGCAGGGTCGGCTCTCTCAGCTTGACGGACGTCTTTGATGATCAAATCTGACAATGTATCTTGTAGCTGTTTTTTTGCGCCCCATCGCCCTAGCTCAGCGTAGCGGGCACGCACGACATTGAGTAACTCATGGGCGAGCTCAGGTGGAAAATCCGCATCGACGGCACACTGTTCGAGTAACGCGTCGTCACGGGGAGCAGATGCGCTTGTATTTTCCATTTCTATTTTTCTCCCATGGCGAGTAGCCAACTCTAGTGTGCTGTCGCTGTAATCGAATTCTTTATGCCACTGTTGCTGAATATAGCGCAGATCATTGTCGTCGATCAATGTAAAACCCACTTGTCTTTCTACTGTCAATAAGCGTTCGAGAATTTCCTTGCGCGCAGAGGGATTGAATGGGCCTGGGGCAGCTGATTTGCCATCACGACGCAACAGACTGCGCCTTGATGGGTCTTCACGAATATCTTTAAGCCAATCTCTAAAATCCTTTAACGGTTGTAAGTCCGATTCGCCAGCATCAATAAAGCCTTGCATTGATTTATCTTCTTTAACGACTGTACAAGTCCAGCAACCAAACCGGCTACCTCCGCACGATGGGGTATTTAGATCCAATACTACGGGACATTCGCCGCCGTTGGCTTTGCGGTAAAGCGAAAGCATAAAACTATGGTCTCCTCCCCAAGGAGGTTCGCTGCTGTAAAGGTATTCCCAAACTTCGTCGTTGGACCAATTGACAATGGGTTTAAACGTAAGCGCGTTTGGAATCTCATGATGAGGATTTAAGCCATCTTCGGTGGTACTTCTAGAAGCAATTGAGTTCGCACGTGCCACACTTTCCTCTATGCGTGAGCCGAGCATCAAGATGACACTACCATACTTTTGGCTGATTTCTTCAATTGCTCGCCGCGATGGTTTAATCTTCATGTTGGTTGTACACCAGCGAAACCAGCGCGTTGGGGGAGGATATCCTAGCCCAATCATTTTTCCCCAGAAGCTCTCTTCCGCTTCTGGTGTGACCAGTCGAGTATGAAAAGGTAATCCAATCTGCTTTGCTGAGTACTCAACTCGCTCAAGGGTTTGTTTTACATAAGCAACAACATTGGGAGCTTCAACCCGTGTATCAGAAGAAACTACATATACAGGCTTAGAGGCCTTGCCTGATTTCAAAACCTCCATCATAAGTTCATAGACAAGCTGCAAAACCACTGTCGAATCTTTACCTCCAGAATACGCAACCACCCACGGACGGCTATCTTTCTCATATAGTGCTCGCAATACCGCTTGGGTGTCTGTAACTTTATCTTTTGTAACGAAAAAAGTCATCTATTTGTGCAGTACAATACGCATGAATTCATGCGCACGAAATGAATAAGGAATAGAGGTAATGTCGCATATTCTAGCGCGATCTTCCTCCAGGAGCTTAAGTTTCATGAAAGGTCATTTAGGCGCTATTAGGGTAGGAGTAGGCGCTTCCTGAAGAAAACGAACTGCGTGAGCTGTTGTTTAACGCTTTAGGGCTTGAATACTATCGTAAAATAATTTCTATGCGATGGAAAATTCTCAGTTCATTCACTCTTCCATCTCCATCTAATCGTCGCGTGCTTGCGATATGCCGTCTAGGCTACGACAAGTCATGCAGCCGTAACAACGCGGCTTCATTTGCCCCAACTATGCCGGGATGGATAAATCCGGAGATATGGTAGTGTCCGTAGCGAGTTTGTCTCTTGTTCGCGAATGAAACAAGCAGGCGATGGGAAGTGCATGCAGTAAAAACTTCAAGCATCCTGCCTGGCTGCGATATAATCGCCGGAAACCAATGAATAAATGCTTCTTACTCTCCGTCGCACCAACGGGGAGTTTTATAGTGAAAAGGGGAAACAATCATAATCATCCTGTTAGGTTGCCCCGGCGCGGGTAAAGGTACGCAAGCCAGTTACATCAAGAAACGTTTCGACATTCCACAGATTTCCACCGGCGATATGCTGCGCGCCGCGGTCAAGGCGGGTACCAAGCTGGGTATGATGGCCAAGGAAATCATGGATGCGGGCGGGCTTGTTTCCGATGACATCATGATCGAGCTGGTCAAAGAGCGCATTGCGCAACCCGATTGTGTAAAAGGCTTTCTGTTGGACGGCTTCCCGCGCACCATTCCGCAAGCGGATTCGATGAAAGCCGCGGGCGTACCCATTGATTACGTGATTGAAATTCATGTGTCCGACGAAGAGATCATCCGGCGTTTGTCGGGTCGTCGCCTGCATCCGGCCTCAGGTCGTATTTATCATGTGGTATTCAATCCGCCCAGAACGGAAAACGAGGACGATG
The DNA here is from genome assembly GCA_030453055.1 of Nitrosospira sp. GTDB lineage: Bacteria > Pseudomonadota > Gammaproteobacteria > Burkholderiales > Nitrosomonadaceae > Nitrosospira. The sequence continues at coordinate 3,656 of JAKDLC010000013.1, read as the reverse complement.
CAACCGGTGAGCCATTGATACAGCGTGATGACGATAAAGAGGAGACCGTAAGAAAACGGCTCGAAATCTATCACGCCCAGACGGAACCATTGGTAGAATACTATTCGAGATGGTCAGCCAGCGGCGAAAGCCGTGCCCCCAAGTATGTGAAAATAGCCGGGGCCGGATCGGTTGAAAATATCCGCGACACCATTTTCGCATCACTGAAATAACTTCAGGCAGGGATCCTGGCCGACTCCGGCTTTGTGGCACCCGGGTTAATTCGCGAACGGAGCAATACTGCACTGGCGGGGTTCCGATACTCTGCCGATCGCACCATGGCGCTGCCGGGTTGTAGCGCCATGGGAGGGGAGCGCGCCCGTTGAAGGGTGCAAGAATTTAAACAATCAGGAGAGAAATATGGCGACAAAAAACGCTTTTTATGCCCAGTCCGGCGGGGTTACGGCCGTCATCAACGCATCCGCCGCCGGCCTTATCGAAACCGCGCGCCGGCAAAAGGGGAAAATTGGCAAGATTTATGCCGGCCGTAACGGCATCATCGGCGCGCTAACCGAAGACCTGATCGATACCGGCAAGGATTCCATCGCGGCAATCAGGGCTCTGCGCCATACTCCGTCAGGTGCATTCGGCTCCTGCCGCTACAAACTGAAAAGCCTTGAACAGAACCGGCGCGAATACGAACGCCTGATCGAGATATTCAAGGCGCATAACATAGGCTATTTCTTTTATAATGGCGGCGGGGATTCCGCCGATACCTGCCTCAAGGTATCGCAACTGGCCGGCACGCTGGGCTATCCCATCCAGGCCATTCATGTTCCAAAAACCGTGGACAATGATCTTCCCATAACCGATTGCTGCCCTGGCTTCGGCTCGGTCGCGAAATACATCGCCGTGTCCACGCTGGAAGCAAGCTTTGACGTAGCGAGCATGTCGAAAACATCGACCAAGGTATTTGTACTGGAAGTGATGGGCCGTCATGCCGGATGGATCGCAGCGGCGGGTGGGCTGGCATCCGGCAAGGATTGCGAGATTCCCGTTGTTATCCTGTTTCCCGAAATTCCTTTCGATAGAACGAAATTTCTCGCCAAGGTGGACAGCTACGTCAAGAAATTCGGCTACTGCTCGGTAGTGGTGTCCGAAGGCGTGAAGGGAGAGGATGGCCAATTTCTCTCCGACCAGGGACTGCGCGATGCTTTCGGTCATGCCCAGCTGGGCGGCGTGGCGCCGGTTGTGGCGAACATCGTCAAGGAGGGTTTGGGACTCAAATACCATTGGGGCGTAGCGGACTATCTGCAACGCGCTGCCCGCCATATCGCATCTAAAACCGATGTGGAACAGGCTTACGCGATGGGCAAGGCCGCCGTGGAATTCGCCATCAAGGGACACAACTCGGTGATGCCCACGATAGAGCGCGTCTCCAGCAAGCCCTACCGATGGAAAGTCGGCATGGCTCAACTCAGTAAGGTCGCCAATGTGGAAAAAATGATGCCCAAGAATTACATCAGCAAGGATGGTTTTGGCATTACCGACAAATGCCGGGAATACCTCGCGCCGCTCATCAAGGGCGAAGACTACCCCCCTTACAAGGACGGTTTACCCAACTACGTACGGCTGAAGAATGTGGCGGTCGCGAAAAAACTGAGCAGTTTCGAGATCTGAGTTTTCTGACCCGAACATGGCGGGAGCGCACAAGTATTGAATACTCGAGATTCTGAATTTACGAACAACTACGTAACACAAAATGACGGAATTGGAATTCCGCGTATGTTTTCAGCAGTCTGACTTTAACTGGAGATTTTAATGGGTAATGGTTTAATCATCGCAATCGGTTGCGCGATGGCAGCACTCGTGTATGGAGTGTTTTCGATTAAATGGATTGTGAGTCTCCCAACGGGAAACGAGCGCATGCGCGATATCGCCACCGCGATTCAGCAGGGCGCTTCCGCTTACCTTAATCGTCAATACACCACCATCAGCATCGTCGGTGTTATCCTGCTGGTAGCCATTTTTCTGGCGTTGGGCTGGCAAACCGCCGTCGGCTTCGCCCTGGGGGCATTTCTGTCGGGTCTGACCGGCTATATCGGCATGAACGTGTCCGTGCGTGCCAATGTCCGTACCGCGGAAGCGGCCAGGCAGGGACTCGACGCCGCGCTGGATGTCGCCTTCAAGGGCGGTGCGATTACGGGCATGCTGGTGGTGGGCCTGGGCCTGCTAGGCGTGGCCGGCTATTACGCCGTTCTTACCTCCGGGTTGGGAGCTACATCAGCGGAAGCAACGCATGCTCTGGTGGGCGTGGCCTTCGGCAGCTCGCTGATTTCCATCTTCGCTCGCCTTGGAGGCGGCATTTTCACCAAGGGCGCCGATGTCGGCGCCGATCTCGTGGGGAAGGTCGAGGCCGGCATTCCCGAGGACGACCCGCGCAACCCGGCGGTAATTGCCGACAACGTTGGCGACAACGTCGGCGACTGCGCGGGAATGGCTGCCGACCTGTTTGAAACTTACGCGGTGACCATCATCGCCACCATGCTGCTTGGCGGACTGCTCATTACCGACGCGGGTCCGAATGCGGTGCTTTACCCATTGGTGCTGGGCGGATTCTCCATCATTGCCTCCATCATCGGTTGCTACTTCGTCAAGGCGCGCGAGGGCGGCAAGATCATGAACGCGCTTTACCGCGGGCTCGCGGTGGCCGGCGTGCTGGCGGCGATCGCCTACTATCCCATTACTACCGTAATGCTGGGCGACGGCGTAATGATTGGCGGCAAGCTGGTTTCATCGATGAACCTGTACCTCGCCGGGTTGGTAGGTCTGATACTGACCGCCGCCATGGTATGGATCACCGAATACTACACCTCCACCGAATATGCGCCGGTACGGCATATCGCGCAAGCGTCCAGCACCGGTCATGGCACCAATGTAATTGCCGGCCTCGGCGTTTCCATGAAATCCACCGCCGCTCCGGTACTTGTCGTCTGTCTCTCTATCTGGTGCGCTTTCGAACTGGGAGGCCTGTATGGCATCGCCATCGCCGCTACTTCGATGCTTTCGATGGCCGGAATCATCGTAGCCCTCGATGCGTACGGCCCGATTACCGACAATGCGGGCGGCATTGCGGAAATGGCCGGTTTGCCGAAAGAGATACGCGACATCACCGATCCTCTCGACGCCGTCGGGAACACCACTAAAGCGGTGACCAAAGGCTACGCCATCGGCTCGGCCGGTCTGGCCGCGCTGGTGCTGTTCGCCGATTACACTCATGCGCTCTCCAGCGGCGGCAAGTTTGTGACCTTCGATTTGTCCGACCACATGGTAATCATCGGCTTGTTTCTGGGTGGCATGGTTCCTTACCTGTTCGGTGCCATGGCGATGGAAGCGGTCGGCCGCGCCGCGGGTTCAGTGGTGGTGGAAGTGCGCCGTCAGTTCAGAGAGATTCCTGGCATCATGGAGGGTACTGGCAAACCGGATTATTCCAGAGCGGTGGACATGGTAACGAAAGCGGCCATCAAGGAAATGATCGTGCCGTCCCTGCTGCCGGTAGCGGTACCTGTAATCGTCGGTCTCCTGCTTGGCCCGGTGGCCTTGGGCGGGGGACTGATCGGCGCCATCATCACCGGTATTTTCGTGGCGATTTCCATGACTGCCGGCGGCGGAGCCTG